>NZ_CP111079.1:4272500-4517500 GCF_026278245.1 Pontibacter kalidii
TCGTGCCCCGCAGAACCAAGCAATGCCCGGAGTGCGGCCAGTTGCTGGCTACCCCCAGGCCCGAGTGGTTTAAAAACCTGACCCCTGTCGAGATTTTCCTACTGGTACTGGGCAGTATTATGCTGGCCGTTGGACTGGTGGCATTGTAGCCATGGCCACTTTTAAGCAACCGCTCTTTATTGCCTCTTTTATACTTGCTGCGGCCAACCAGGCGCTGGAACTGGCGGGTATTTACATCCGGCCGCTGCACACGCACCTCGACGACCTGCTGGCGCTGCCCCTGACGCTGACCATCGCCTTGGCAGCCGAGCGTTTATACTTTAGAAATCCATACTTTGTGCTGCCGCTGCGCTATACCTTGCTGGCGCTGCTGCTGTTCAGCCTGGTGTTTGAGGGGCTGTTGCCGCTGCTGCACCGCCGCTACACCGCCGACCCGTGGGATGTGCTGGCTTACCTGGCGGGGGCGTTTATTTTTCAGGGTTGGATGAACAAGCCGCTGGCAGAAAGGCAGGCATAGGAGGTGTTGGACGCGCCTGAAAAAGTTTTTTGCGGCTGCAGGCAACCTTCCGGAAAATCCGGCATCTTTTATGCATAATTTCGCTGGATATAAAATTTAAAAGAACAACTCACTAAAACTCATACTGTCTATGAAGATCAACAATTTACACAGAGCGGCGCTCGGGCTGATGTTCCTCGCCTTTATGCTGCTGAACGTGCCGGGTGCCATGGCGCAGAGCCTGCGCGGCAACGGCCAGATGGCGACGCAAAACAGAAGCGTGTCCGGTATAAAGGGCATTGACGTGGGCGGCGGCTTTGTGGTGGAGCTGACCCAGGGCAGCAACGAAGGGGTGCGCCTGGAGGCCGAGGAGAACCTCCTCAACAACATCAAAACCGAAGTGCGCAACGGCGTGCTGCACATCTACAACGACAAGGACATCAGCAGCACCAAGGGGATGAAAGCCTTTGTGACACTGAAGGATCTGGAGAGCCTCAGCATCAGCGGCGGCGTGAAGGTGATCGGTAACTCCAGCTTTAAATCCCCCGCGCTGAAACTGGAGATGAGCGGCGGCTCCAACGTGAAACTGGCCATCGTGACGGAGCAGATTAAAGGCAACCTGAGTGGCGCAAGCAAAGTAGAGCTGCTGGGCAAGACCAATGAGCTGACCATGCAGCTGTCAGGAGCTTCTAAGATGGAGGCATCGGAACTGGAGGCGCGCCAGGTGAGGGTACAGGCCAGCGGAGCGAGCAGCGTGAAGGTGTTTGCGCAGGAGGGGCTGGACATCAATGCTTCAGGAGCCTCCGCAGTATACTACAAAGGCAGCCCCAGCATCACCTCTGATGTAACCTCTGCGGCGCGCGTAGGCAAATTGTAGCGAAGAGAATACAACCCAACCAATAGCAAAAGCAGCCCTGTCTTGGGGCTGCTTTTTGTTTCCTATCCTTTGCCCTGTTCGGCGCGTATAGTTTACCTGCAGCGAAACAAACTTAAAACAACAGTAAAGTCATGAGCGAATCTAAGAAAACAACTAACCACAAGGAGATACAGGAGTGGGCCAAAAAGCACGGTGGCGTGCCCAGCGTGATAAAGGGCACCGAAGACGACGGCAGCGGCGAGGGGGTGCTGCGCATCCACTTCCCGAAGAAAAGCGACGACAACAGCAGCTTTGAGGAGATTAGCTGGGAGGAGTTCTTCAAAGAGTTCGACAGCAACAACCTGGCCCTGCTCCACGATCCGAACGGCAACTTTAACAAATTGGTAAAGCGGGATTGAGTAAACAACGGAACCCACAACGTATAAAACAAGAGGCCGGGGCATAAGTGACTCCGGCCTCTTGTTTTATACTCCTTTATGTGGTTATTTCTGCTGTTCCTGCAGTAACTTCAACGTATGGCTAAGTAGGGATTGATCGCCCCAGGGGCCGTGGCTCGGCACGACTAACTTAGCCTTTGGGTAGCGCTGCTGCACCTTACGGATGGCGATAGGCCAGCTTTTAAGGTCAGCATCGGCGATGTTTCCCAGGCTCTTTGACCGGCCATCTTTTACAAAACAACCGCCGAACAGGATCTTTTGCTGCGGCAGGTACACCACCACGTTGTCGGCCGTGTGCCCGCCGCCGGGGAAGTATACTTCAAACTGCTGCCCGCCTACCGTAAAGGTGGTGTCTGCAGCGAAGGTAACGTCCGGGGTGCCCTTGCCGTGTTCGGCGGCAAGGCTGGCTGTCAGTTCCGAGGTCATTACCGGAATGCCCTGCTGCTGCACCGCACCCATGCCACCCAGCTTGTCGTCGTGCCAGTGCGTGGGCACGCATACTTTTACCGATTGCTTCAGGTTGGTCTTTACCCATGCCAGCAGCTGCTCCGTGGGCTCGTTGCCCCAGCCGGTATCTATCAGCACCGCGCCCTCTTTGGTAGAAACCACCAGGCCATGCGACGGGACCAGAGCTCCCTGGTAAGTACTGTACGAGGTGTGCACCCATACTTTGGGGGCTATTCTGGTTACCTTTATCTCCTGCTCCTGGGCCAGCAAAATATGGGCAGGCAGCAGGAGCAGCAGGCAAGGTATGAGGTGCCGTAATCGCTTCATCTCAGGTTGATTTATACTTATCTAACAGGCACCGGCAATACAGGTAAGCTAGCGTGTCCCTCTTTATCTACCGACTGCACCGCAAAGAAGTAGTTATCTTTGGAGTAGGGCAGGGTGGCCTTGGTATCGGTCACGTAGAACTTCTTTTCCCAGTTAGAGGCGTGCGTCGGGCGCACAAGTACATAATATCCGGCTGGCTTTTGCCCTTTGCCGGGAGCCTGCCACTCTAGATCGGTTTTGTTGGTGAGGCCGGAGGTGAGCACGCCGACTTTCTCCGGGGCGGCCGGAGCCCAGCCCAGGCTGGCCATACTTGCCAGGTTTACGGCGGTGTTCTTGCGCAGGTACTCAAAGTCCATGAACTCGGGCAGGTCGCCATACTGCTTGCCGTTCTCCTTGCGCACGTCCTGGTGCTGGTGGTCAAAATCCTCGTTCATCTCGCTCATGCGCACCGCTGTAAAACCTTGGCGGTTAAACGGCGTGTGGTCGCCGCCGCGCAGGAAGCGGTCGGAGCGGTGCACCAGCACTACGTCCATCTGGTCCACATACTTTTCACCGACAGCTTCCATGTAGCGGGCCAGGTTGCGGCTCGGGCTGTCGTTCTCGGTGCCGAGGGTTCTGCGCAGGCGGGCTTGTTCCTCTGTTTCGCCGGCAGGCACGCCTTCGCTGAAGATGCGCACTTTGGTGTTGTCGTGCAGGCCTGTTTCGGCGGAGTAGGAGTTGCCTACAATGTCGTTGTTCTGCATCGCGATCAGGTTCCAGCCCTCTTTCTTAGCGCGTTCCGCCAGATGCGTGGAGCCGTACAGGCCCTGTTCCTCACCCTGGAAAGCCACGAACATCAGCGTAGCCGGAAACTTCTGCGAGGCCATCACGCGGGCCATTTCCATCACCATCGCCACACCCGAGGCATCATCGTTTGCGCCTGGGGCCTTGCTCTTGGCGTCCATCACGTCGGTAGCCCTGGAGTCGAGGTGGGCGCCTACGATGATCACGCGGTCATCGTTCGGGTCGGTGCCTTTCAGGGTGGCGATGACATTGGCCATCTCCGTATCCTGCGGCACGCGTCGGCCATCGGCCTTCACCACGAACTTGTCCATCTCCACGGCCATGCGGCCGCCGGAGGCCTGGGCATATTTTTCAAACTCCGACTTCACCCACTCGCGGGCCGCGCCGATGCCTTCTTTCTTGCTGGTGGTCGTGCTCAGGGTATGGCGCGTGCCGAAGCTCACCATTTTTCGCACGAGCTGCTCCAGGTTCTCGGCCGACAGCTGGTTAATCATCTTCTTGATATCGTCGTCCTGGCGCACTACTTCCTGGGCTATACTTTGGGTTGGGGTGAGTAAGGGGGCGCCGCCCAGCAGCAGGAGCGCCAGCAGCGGTTTAAGGGTAGATTTTGTAGTCATGTATCTTTTGTAAAGTAAAATCAGAGATACAAGGTACAAAGGATGGGGGAGAAATGGGAGTCGGAGGAGTTTCTATCATGCTTTTGTAGCCTCGCCAAGCGTCCGCTTGTGAATTTGGCTTTTTCCCTGGCGCAAGTCTTCAGACTTGTGTCCTACAGTGATGTCGAGTTTGCAACCCGACTGGCTTGAAAAGCCATACTTATACTTGAGCTATACTTTCATACTTTCCCTGGGGCAAGCGCCTCCGCTGGCGCGGGCTTGCAGCCCGTGTCCTTTTATTCGTTGGATTTGTAACCCGACTGGCTCACAGCGCCATACTTCATACTCGGGCTATACTTTTATACTTCAGTTTATACTTGCTGATATACTTTATACTTTCACTGGCGCAAGCGTCCGCTTGTGCCTTCGCTTAGCCGCTGCTGTTTGCAACTGGACACAAGCTATCCTTGCTAGCTGTAGTTCATCCACGGCTTTACAACCTGTATTGTTTCATTTCTGGCTTTGGCTCCCTCTAGCCCGGGAGGGCTCGTCTTGGGGGTAGGGGCCCTCGATAAGGGCATCGCGCTGGGAGCTTTTCCTGCCCTCGTACCTCGGGCTGCCTCACTTCGTTCAGCACCGGAAAAACTCGCATAGGCGCTCAACCCAAGGACTGGAATCAGTTTTCGATAGCCACCGCTGACGAAGCTTCAGCCAAGTCCCCCTTGGAAGGGGGCAGGGGGATGATAATCGTTCACGAGCAATTCCCCTCCTCGGAGGGGCTAAGGGGGGGGTTATACTTTGTAGGGACAGGTCGCGACCTGTCCGCGCAAGAACAGCGGCTATAGAAATTATACTTTGGCTAAAGCAGTAGCAGGCTCCCCTCCTTAACCAAGGAGGGGTAGGGGTGGTTGGAGCCGGTACTTTCCAATCCCCTCCCTTGTTCTTAGGGGAGGGCTGGGCTGGGGTACTATAGCGGTGGTTAGACTTGGCCTCACAGAAATCCTTGCATCCTGCAAATCCTGATTCAGACAAATTAAAACGCCACCTTACACCGCTCCTGCTGCAGCAAGTGCAGCTCTTTCTCTACCTGAAGTATGGTTTTGGAGTTGGCAAGCTCTGTCTGGTAGCGGCGCGAGAGTTCCCGGCGCTTAATGGCCTCCAGAAAGCGCCGGCCGTCTTCGCGGGTTTCAAGTAGAAGACCGGGCACCTGGGCTGGTTTGTCGTCGTCGCCTTTGGCCACCATGGTGAAGTAGGAGGTGTTGGTGTGCTTTACCTTGCCGGTTTTCACGTTCTCGGCCACAACCCGGATGCCCACCATCAGCGAGGTGTTGCCCACGTAGTTCACCGAGGCCTTCAGCGATACCAGTTCACCTACCTCTACGGGCTGCAGAAAATTAACGCCCTCCACGGAAACCGTGACACAGTAATTGCCGGCATGCTTGGCAGAACAGGCATAGGCTACTTTGTCCATCAAAGAAAGAAGTATGCCGCCATGTATTTTGCCCCCGAAGTTGGCGTAGCTCGGGATCATGAGCTCGGTAAGGGTGGTGCGGGAATAGGAAACGGGGCGGAAATTTGGAGTATCGGTCATGGGTAAGTATAGCTATTCTGCTATAACTATACTCCATTTACAGGTGCGCTGTTGCTTACAGAAACACGATGTCCTTCACCACATCGCTGCCTGCCTCGGTGTTCAGGATATCAATTACCTTACTTTTAGACATATTAAGCTCGTGCTTGAGCGGGGCCGAGGTCAGTTTTACGAATAGTTTTCCGTCTTTAAAGTATAGCTGCTGCGTCTTCAGGGCGATGGGCTTGCCCATGATCTTCTCCCAGTTCTGCACCAGCTGTACCTCGCTCAGCTTACCATCCAGGCGGTAGGCCTGCATCAGCGCCTTCAGGCTCTCCCCAATCGGTTGGATGTCTGCCTTGCGTTTATCAATCGCCTCTTTCTTCTTGTAGTAGCGCATGGGTAATTGGGGTGGGTGGTGTGTAAATTAGGAATGTAAAATGAAGAATTTAAAGCTGGATAAAATCAGCATTTATTTTAGCTCGATCAACTGGTCAGATAAGTAGCGGATGATAAACACCTTGCCAAACTGACTCACAAACTCATTCTGCTCAAAAATTTCTATGTCATCGAACCAAGAATTGGGAATAAGACCTTCAGCTATTACAAGTATTGCCTTATCTACTTTGTCGATGTACCTCTTCAATTTCTTTTCCTTTACTCTGAGAACACTCAATATTTCTCTTTTTGTAAGGTTAGGCACTAGTCTTCCTTTTGCAGAATACCAACTAACACCTGTGACGTTTGGAAAGTAGTAGCCACTAATACGAAGCAGTTCTTGCGGCAGATTATCTCTTAAATGAAACGAGAAATGCCCTTCAAGTTCTCTCCCGTATATCTCAGTTTCTACCATTTCACAAATCTGCCTAGATAAAGCCTGCCTTTGTTTTTCACTTAAAAGAATGTTGTTGGCAAAGGTAAAGCTCATGTGTAAAGGAATGTTATTCCTTTGGGAAAATAGTGCTTGCGCAGTTTCTAAAATAGAGTCTTCTGTGGCATGCTTCTGAGCTGGAGGAAATTTCTCTTTAGGTCCTTTTTCATTATGGATCTGAGTTATTTCAACAGCTATTGTCTCTGTACCTGTATCAATTAAAAAATCAGGTGGTTCAGGTTTACTTAAATTACCTTTAGGAAGCGAAGGAAAGAGCTCAGTTAACTTTTTGAAAAAGTATTCCTCTATCTCATGTTTGTTCTGCATACTTCACCCTAGATAAAGAAAAAGTTGTTCATCATTACCCAATCACCTTCACTACTCCCTCCCTTACCTCAAATCTACGGATACTTTCCGAGAGGCCTTCGAGTATTTTGTCGGTGCGCTCCAGGTGCGTGTCCGTCAGGAAAATCTGGCCGAAGGTATGGGCGGCCACCATTTGCATGAGCTTGGTGATGCGCTTCTCGTCGAGACGGTCAAAAATGTCGTCAAGCAGGAGCAGGGGCTTGTGGTGCTGCCGCTGGTCCATTACCTCAAAGTGCGCCAGCTTCAGGGCGATGACATAGCTTTTCTGCTGGCCCTGCGAGCCGAAGCTCTTCACTGGGTTGCCATCCATCAAAAACACGAAATCATCTTTGTGAGGCCCCACAGTGGTGCGCTGCAGCGCCATGTCCTTGCGCTCGGCCTGCTGTAGCCGGTAGGCAAAATCATTGCCCTCCAGCTGGCTTTTATAGGTAAGCGACACCTCCTCGTGGCTGTCGGAGATGTGGTGGTAGTGCTTTTGGAAGATCGGCACGAAGTCCTGCAGGAAGCGCTGCCGCGCCTGCGCCAGCTCCTCTCCAAGCGGCACCAGCTGTTCGTTCAGGATCTGCAGGTAATCGCGGTCGAAGTAATGGCGCTCGGCAAACTGCTTGAGCAGGGAGTTACGCTGCTTCAGAAAGTAATTATACTGTATGAGCTGCTCCAGGTACACGTGGTCGAACTGCGACATAAGGCTGTCGAAGTACTTGCGGCGCTCCTCGCTGCCCTCGCGTATCAGGTCGGTGTCGTACGGCGAGATGAGCACCACCGGAAAGCGGCCAATGTGGTCGCTGATCTTCTCGTACAGTGCCTTGTTATGCGTCACGGTCTTCTTCTGCCCCTGCTTCAGGCTCACCTGCACCGTGTGTTTCTCGCCCGAAATATCAAAGCGGCCTTTCACCATAAAAAACTCCTCGCCCTGCTTTATACTTTGCGCGTCGGTGCCCGGAAAGGCGCTCTTGGTCATGGAGAGGTAGTGGATGGCGTCGAGCAAGTTGGTTTTGCCGCTGCCGTTATCGCCGATAAAGCAGTTGATATGCTCCGAAAAGCTAAGCGCAGCTTCTTCGTAATTTTTGAAAAACAGCAAACCGAGATTTTCGAGGAGCATTTAATTTCTAATTGATATCTTTTTCCTTAATTTCGCAGGATATACCGTTTTGGGCTATATTTGCCGCAGTTTTAGGCGGTTAGCGCCCAAAAGTACAAACGGACATCTTAAACGCACATAGACTATTACTCATGGCTGATACGAAAGATAAGGCAAAAGCGAAGTCGGCGAAAGCAAAGGTACAGGCTGAGCCAAAGTTTTCAAAGGAAACATACATGTGGTGGTATGAGAAGATGAAGCTCATGCGCCGCTTTGAGGAGAAATCGGGCCAGTTGTACGGCCAGCAGAAGATCAAGGGCTTCTGCCACCTGTACATCGGTCAGGAGGCCTGTGCGGCCGGTGCTGCTTCTGCCCTTCAGAAAGATGATAAGTGGATCACGGCTTACCGCGACCACGCACATCCGTTGGCGCTGGGCACCAGCCCTAATGCCATCATGGCAGAGATGTTTGCCAAGGCTACCGGCTGCTCCAAGGGCAAAGGCGGCTCCATGCACATGTTCGACAAAGAGGTGAATTTTATGGGTGGTCACGGTATCGTGGGGGCGCAGATACCAATGGGCGCAGGTATTGCCTTCGCCGAGAAGTATAACAAGACCGGCAACGTGTGCATCACCTATATGGGTGACGGTGCCGTTCGCCAGGGAGCCTTCCACGAGGCCCTGAACATGGCCATGACCTGGAAGCTGCCAGTGATCTTCGTGATCGAGAACAACGGCTACGCCATGGGTACCTCTGTGCAGCGTACTTCCAACGTGGTGGAGCTTTACCAACTGGGCGAGAGCTACGACATCCCTTCTGAGCCGGTAGACGCCATGGAGGTGGAGAACGTGCACGAAGCCGTAGCGAGAGCCGCTGAGCGTGCCCGCGCCGGCGAAGGCCCAACCCTGCTGGAGTTCAGAACCTACCGCTACAAAGGCCACTCCATGTCGGACCCTGCCAAGTACAGAACCAAGGAGGAACTGGAAGGCTACAAAGGCCGCGACTCGATAGAGGCCGTGAAAGCGACAATCCTGAAGAACGGCTGGGCAACCGAAGAGGAGCTGGACCAGATCGATGAGAAGGTGAAGCAGCAGGTGGCCGAGTCGGTTGAGTTTGCCGAGAACTCGCCGTATCCGGAGCCGGAAGAGCTTTATACTGACATCTACATCGAGCCGAATTATCCATTCATCATGGACTAAGGCGGATTTTTAGGTAAATCAGGAATTAAAAGTTGTAAATTTGATGTTCAGCATCTACAAGTATTGATTCTAATTACTTTTAATTCATACTTTTGAAGTTATAATTGAATAACACACTGATGGCAAAAGAAACAGTTAAAAACCACAGCGAGTTTGAGGAGCTGGTTGAGAACCCTGATGCACTGGCGCAACGCCTGTACGGCTCAGAGGACTTTGTGAAGAAAAACAAATCAAAGCTGCTGGGAGTATTCATTGCCATCGCTGCTGTTATTGTGGGTGGTTTCCTGTACTACAACTACCGCAGCACGCAGAACGTGGAGGCGCAAAACGCCATGTTCCAGGCAGTATACTACTTCGAGGCCGACTCATTGAGCAAGGCCCTGAACGGGGATGGCCAGAACATGGGCCTGCTGGAGATTGCAGATGAGTATAGCGGTACGGAAGCCGGAAACCTGGCTGACTTCTATGCTGGCGTGGCACTCCTGAAGCAGGGTCAGTTTGCGGAGGCTGCCGAGCGCTTGCAGGATTTTGAGTCGGACGACTACCTGCTGCAGGCCCGTGCCTATAGCCTGACTGGCGATGCGCTGCTGGAGCAGGGTAAGCACAACGAGGCTGCAGATCAGTATAAAAAAGCCGCTAACCATAACGCGAACGAATTCTTCTCGCCGCAGTACCTGATGAAGGCGGGCATTGCTTACGAGGCTGGCAACAACTACAGCGCTGCCGCTGAAGTATACGATCAGATCATTAAGGATTACGTGGCTTCTGCGGAGGTAACGGACGCCAAGAAGTTTAAGGCCCGTGCCGAAATGCTGGCAGGCGGTAAAAACTAAAGTATAAACAGGCGTATGCCTATAGTATAAAAAGCGCTTTTGCCCTGGGCAGGAGCGCTTTTTTATTGGTATTTTGTCAGCTGAGAGTATGCGGCAGCCTGAAGTATAAAAAGTCTGCTGTATTATTTTTTAGCACGAATAACGAACGACTAGTAACGAATAACCAACTAAAGTATGGCTACAGCACTAAAGAACCTGAGCGAGTACAGTCAGGAAAAATTTACAGATATCTCGGAGAAAACCTTTGGAATCGTGGTGGCCGAGTGGCACGACGATATTACCAGCGTACTATGCCAGGGAGCTGTGGATACCCTGCTGAAACACGGTGCTAAAAAAGAGAACATCTACATCAACACCGTACCCGGCAGCTTTGAGCTGACGCTGGGGGCGCAGTTCCTGGCCCTGCAGGAGGAGATAGATGCGGTGATCTGCATCGGCGTGGTCATCAAAGGCGATACCAAGCATGATGACTACATCAATAACGCTGTGGCTAACGGACTCACCAACGTGGCCCTGAAGTTCAACAAGCCCGTGTCGTTTGGTTTGGTGACGACCAACAACCTGGAGCAAGCCCTGGACAGAGCAGGAGGCAAGCACGGTAACAAAGGAGTGGAAGCCGCCGCCGCAGCCATTGGCATGTTGAGCTTTTAAAAGATTAAAGTTGAGGTTTGCAGGGAAGTATGAGCTGAGGTTTCTGCCGTACCGGGTCCAACCACCCCTACCCCTCCTTAACTAAGGAGGGGAGCTCTGTAACTGCTCTGGCTAAAGTATAAGTTTCATAGCTTGGGCTATTCAGGGTCATCCCCCTGCCCCCTTCAAAGGGGGACTTATACTTGTTCCATAGCAATGGCAGCGGCTTTCGAACTGATACCCAGTCCTTGGGTTGAGCGCCTATGCGAGTTTTTCCGGTGGCGAGCGTGAGCGAGACATTGCGACGCAGGAGCAAAGGAAAAGCTCCCAGCGCGATGCCCGAGGACGAGCCCTCTCGGGCTTGAGAGCAGAAAGTATAAATGAAACGAGCCGCTTGTGGGGTTGCAGGGTCAGCCGTGGTTTGGAAGGATAGCTTGGTTCAGGTTGCGGGAAGCAGCGGCTAGGATTGTAAAAGTATGAAGCATGGCTCTGCGAGTCAGTAGGGTTGCAAACCCGGCACCATAGCAGGACACGAGTTGCAAACTCGCGCCAGCGGAGAATGTAGCGCAAGTAGAGGCACAAGCGGACGTTTGCGCCAGAGAGGCGGCTATGGAAGTATAGCTGAAGATGAACTGCAGCTAAAAGGAATATCATAAAAGACTCCTGCCTCAGCTACTGAAGCAGGAGTCTTTATTATTTCAGCCTTTCTGTGCTTAAAAACTATAGCCAATCGTTAGACCCGGCCTGAAGCGGACACCGCTGCCAACCAGGTTCAGGAAGCCAAGGTCAAAATCATCCTCCGTGCCTGTCTTCACTTTAAGGCTACCGCCATTTACGCCCAGGCCCATAAACAGGTCCACCGAAATGCCGCTGTTAAAGATCCATTGGTTACCGGCAGCTATACCGGCACCTATCGGCTTGTAGGTCGCCTCGTAGGTTTCCCCTTCCTCCTTGTCGTCCACCGTCAGCTTGTAGTTCAGTATTCGGCCATAACCGGCTACATAAACGCCTCTGGGAGCCTCTTTCGTGTCAGAGAGGTAATAGCGTACCTCCGGCGTAAAGCCGTAGCCGCTAAACTCAACGTCCTTATAAGAGGCACCCGTGGTGAAGGCTCCGAACTGGGCGCTCATATGCGGGGCAAAGGCATACTCCACAAAGCCGGACGCTGTTAACACAAAGGGGCTTAGCACGTTGGCCTTCAGCACAACGCTGCGCGAGGGCTCCGCTGCCTGGCGGCGCACCTGAGCAGAGGCCGTGGATGCCGCAGCCAGTAAAAGTATGGCAGAAAGTAAAAAGGTAAGTTTCTTCATATGGTAGTTATATAAGCTCATTTAGTACCAGCCAGGAGGCCTTAGTCCCGCATTGCAACTATCGTTCCAGTTGTGAGCGTCTGAAATTAAAGGGATTATAGATGAGAAAAAAAGGTTAAATAACAGGCATCAATAGTAAAGTATAAAGAATACTCTTATTTTTGCAGCAATTTTAGCAAGTTAGCGCCTTAAAACAAAGGCTTTTTTGGCTAAGATTTTGCAGTAAATAAGAAAGTTAAACTATATAAGTGCGCCTGATGTTATGGCGCGGAAGACTATAGTTAGTTTTTAGTAAAAACCATACTTCCCAAGCAAAGAGGTTAAAAACTATATCACAGTTCTTAAAACAGCGTAATGAATACAAACGAAGAAAGACAGCGTTATTCCAGAGAGGAGCTTGCTGAATTTGAGGAAATCATCCAGGAGAAGCTGACGAACGCCCGTAAAGAGGTTACCTTTATCAAGGAGACCCTGAGCCGTCGTAATGACTCCGGGACCGATAACACAGCCTCACAGTCCAAAATGTTGGAAGACGGTGCCGACACAGCCGAAAAGGAAAGCCTGAACCAGTTGGCTTCCCGCCAGATGAAGTTTATTCAGCAGTTGGAAAACGCCCTGATCCGGATCAAAAACGGCACTTACGGTGTTTGCATCGTAACAGGCAAACTGATACCGAAAGAAAGACTGCGCGCCGTACCGCACACACAGCATTCTATCGAAGCAAAACTACAGCGTAACGACTAGAACTTTTACTCTTGGATATACTGCAGAACCACATTCAGGCCCTGGTCTTCTGTGCCCAGTCGCCTATCAGCATCGAGGAGATCCAGCGCTGCCTACAGGAGTCGCTGGGTATGGAGGAGATACTGGTGAGCGACGTACTGGAGGCAGTGGAGGCCATCAACGAGCAGCTGCAGGAGCAAGGCTTCGCTTTCCAGATCTATGCGATTGGGGGTGGCTACCAGTTCCTGACCAAGCCCGAGTACCAGGATACGGTCAGCACTTATCTGAAACATAAATCGAAGAAGAAATTGTCAGCGTCTGCCTTGGAGACGCTGGCCATTATTGCCTATAAACAACCGGTTACCAGAAGCCAGATGGAGCAGATACGCGGCGTAGGCTGCGATTATGCTGTACAGCGGTTGCTGGAGAAAGAACTGATCGAGATAAAAGGCAAAGCCGACACCATTGGGCGACCGGTGCTTTATGGCACGTCGCAGAAGTTCATGGATTACTTCGGCATCAACCACATCAAAGACCTTCCGCAGCTAAAAGATTTCGCCATCGAGGAAAACACCATTGGCGAAGCCGCCGATTAGCCCTTAGGGCAACCGCATCCGTATTGAACTATAGTTTTAGCAATTCCATTATTACTGCACAACCCAGGTACAGTAGCGATACTGCATCAATAAATAAATAGCAATGGCAAAATTTAACGAAAGGCCTGACCGTGATAATGCGGGCACAGGCAGAAGAGGTGCTGACAGAGACCGCTCTGACAGGCCAAACAACGACCGCGAAGGCAAGAAAATCTTTAACAGAAGAGATAAATACGAAAAATCTGACGAAGGAAGAGAAGGACGCGGAGAGCGCCGCTCGTTCGGAGACAGAGAAGATAGAAGAGGCAACGACCGCAAGCCGTTCAACGGCGACCGTCGTGAGGGAGGCGAAAAACGCCCGTACGGTGATAGAAGAGAAGGCGGAGAGCGCAAGACTTTCAACTCCGATAGGAGAGAAGGTGGCGAGCGCCGCAGCTACGGCGACAGACGCGAAGGCGGTGAGAAACGCAGCTTCAACTCCGACCGCCGCGATGACCGCAGAGGCGGAGAAGAGCGTGGCGAACGTCGCTTCAACAGCGATCGCCCGAACCGCGAAAGCGGGGAGCGCAAACCTTATGGAGATAGAGGCGACAGAAGAGAGGGAGGAGAGCGTGGTGAGCGCCGCTCGTTCAACTCGGACAGGCCGGAACGCCGCGACAGCGACAGAAGAAGCTTTAACGCTGACAAACGTGACGACCATCGTGGGGGCGGAGATCGCCGCGAAGGAGGGGAGAGACGCTCGTTTGGAGGTGACAGAAGAGAGGGAGGCGAACGCCGCTCTTTCAGCAGCGACCGCCCACGGCGTGAAGATGGCGAACGCCGAGGCTTTAACTCAGACCGCCGTGATGAGCGCAGAGGGGGAGAAGGAAGAGAAGAACGCGGAGAGCGTAATTTCAATCGTGAAGGGAAACCATCCTATGGTGAGAAGCGCGGCTCCAGAGAAGACAGGGGCGTTAAGAGCTTTACTCCAAGAGGCCGCTCTAATGACCGTTTCCGTGGCAACGAGGAAGAACCGAAAACACCAGATTACAACCTGAACCGCTACAAAAACAACCCGCGCGTTAAAAAGAGCAGTCGTGAGGAGGAGGAGAATGACGGAACGATCCGTCTGAACCGCTACATCGCCAACGCCGGTGTGTGCTCCCGTCGTGAGGCCGATGTGCTGATCGAGTCGGGTGAGATTAAGGTGAACGGAGAGGTGGTAACGGAGATGGGCTATAAAGTACAGCCTACTGATAATGTATACTACGGCAAGAAGCTCCTGAGCCGCGAGAAGATGGTATATGTGCTGCTCAACAAGCCAAAAGATTTCCTGACAACCACGGATGATCCGGAGGGTCGCAAAACGGTGATGAGCCTGGTGGCGAATGCTTCCAAGGAGCGCATCTTCCCGGTGGGCCGGCTGGACCGCAACACGACTGGCCTGCTGCTGTTCACCAACGACGGCGAAGTGGCGCAGAAGCTGACGCATCCGTCCAACAACATCAAAAAGATCTACCAGGTAGAGCTCGATAAGCCAATCACCAAGGCGGACTATGTAAAAGTAGCTGAAGGTGTGGAGCTGGAGGATGGCAAGGCGGAGGTGGATGACGTAGCACTGCTGGGCGAGTCTAACAAGTTCCTGGGGCTGGAGATCCATATCGGCCGTAACCGTATCGTGCGCCGTATTTTTGAGCACCTGGGTTACGATGTGGTGTCCCTGGACCGCGTGCAGTATGCCGGCCTGACAAAGAAGGACGTGCCGCGCGGCGAGTGGCGCTACCTTACCGAGAAAGAAGTGATCCAGCTGAAGTACTTCATGTAAGCTAAAAATGCGCAACGTCGCTGTAGACATCGGGAACACCGGCACAAAGTATGGCATCTTCGAGGAGGATGTTTTAGTGGAGCAGGGTTATTTCGGAGGGCAGGACAACCTGCCTCCATCGCTGCTAAACCATACGTTTGACCATGCCATTGTTGCCTCGGTAGGCGTAAGTGCAGAAAGTATAAAGGAGAGGCTGTCTGTGACGGGTGAGCTATTGGAGCTAACCCCGCAGGCAGCCTTGCCTGTTATAAACCTTTACAAGACGCCTCAGACACTTGGTGCTGACCGGATTGCCGCCGCTGTTGGGGCAAACTACTTCTTCCCGGGCCGCAGCTGCCTGGTGTTTGACGCGGGCACCTGCATTACCCACGATTTCGTGGATGCTCAGGGGCAGTACCATGGCGGCGGCATAGCGCCGGGGCTGCAGATGAAATTCAGGGCCCTGCATACTTTTACACAGCGCCTGCCGTTAGTACAGCAAATCGACGAAAATTTTCCGCTGACGGGGCAAAGTACCCAGGAGTCGATTTTAAGCGGCGTTTTGGCCGGCAGCGTGGCCGAACTTAACGGCCTTATCCAGTCTTACACAGAAAAAGCCTCGGATTTAGTGGTTATACTTTGCGGGGGCGATGCAGGATTTTTTGAAAAAAAGTTAAAAGGACGCATCTTTGTAATTCCTGAACTGGTCTTGATCGGGCTTCACAGAATATTGACACATAATGTATAAGACACTCCGAGTACTGATAGGCCTCGCGGCACTATGCCTGGCGCATGCTACGCAGGCGCAGCTTATCGGCAATACACCCTATTCACGCTATGGCGTGGGCGAGGTCAATGAGAATTACGGTAGCATCCGCGGGGCTGGTATGGCAGGGGCAGGCATCAGCGCCGGCAACAGCTTTCAGCCAAACATCGCTAACCCGGCGCTGCTATACTATAACAGCATCACCAACTTTGACTTTAGCGCGGCGGGGCAGTTCAAGAACATAAAGAGCGAGCAGGCCTCGCAACTGGACGGAAACGCCAACCTGTACAACCTGTCGCTGGCGATACCGATCTCCAGGCGCTGGAGCACGGCCGTAGGTCTGCGGCCGTTTTCCACGGTAAACTACGAGATCAACTCCACCTCGGAGGTAGAGGGAAACCCGCAGGCCAGCATCCTGCGTCGCTATAGCGGTGAGGGTGGCCTTTCGGAGGCATACTTTGCACATGGCATCCGGCTGTTTGGCGGCCTTACCATAGGTGGTAGCGCCTCCTACATTTTCGGCAACACCATCACCGAAACAGGCAGCACCGTGCAGGACCCGGAGCAGGCAAGCGCCAGCGTGGTTAGCGTAACCCGTGTAGACCGCACCACTTACAGAGACTTCATCTACCGCGCAGGCATCAACTACAGGCAAAAACTGAAGGATAAGCTGCACCTGAGCGTAGGGGGCGTTTATGCTTTCGCCGCTGACCTGGAGGCAGAGCGCGATATCTCCTACGAGCGCCGCGGCCCGGATGGAAGCCCGTTGCCAGGCCTGGATGGCGGGGCGCTCATCATCAATGAGGACACCCTTAGCAGTTCCATTCACCTGCCGGCCAACTGGCGCGCGGGCATCAGCCTGGACAACGGGAGCAACCTGACGGTGTCAGCCGACTTTATCTCCCACGAGTGGTCTAAGTATAAAGGCTTTGACGGGAGCAACGATAACATGAAAGACAGCTACAAGGTGGCCCTGGGCGCGGAGTACACGCCGAATGCCAATGCCATCGACAGCTACTTTAAGCGCGTGACCTACCGTGGCGGCCTGTACTACAACGACACGCAGTTCCGCCTGAACGGAGAGGACATCAAGGACATGGGCGTAACCACAGGCTTCACTTTCCCGCTGGGCCGTGGCACCATGTATGATCTTTATTTGTTAAACGTATCGTTGGGCTATGGCCAGCGCGGTACCACAGATAGTGGCCTGATCCAGGAAAACTACTTCCAGTTCGGCCTTGGCTTTACCGTGAACAGCCGCTGGTTCCTGAAACGGCGCATCGAGTAGGGCACAAGTATAGCTAAAGTATGAAGGCCGTTCTTGGAGCGGCCTTTTTTATGGTGGCTCCTGCCAAACTATAAAAAGCATAAAATTTGCTACCTTCACAGAAACCGAAGTATAAACCACCCATGCGAAAAGCATTTTTAGCCCTGCTGGTGCTGGCCTTTGCGGGCTTCGGCTGTGAGCGGGAGATCAAAGACCCGGATGAGGAGGAACGCTACACCGGCCCGACGGTAGAGAACCACGATGTAACCACGCTCTACAGCGACTCGGCCAAGCTGCTGATGAAGCTGCAGGCGCCGGTGCAGCAGGAGTTCGAGAGCGGCGACGGGATCTTTCCGGAGGGCTTTTACGTGGAGTTCTACGACAAGGAGGGCAAGCTGGAGTCTACCCTGCGGGGCAACTACGGCAAGCAGGACACCCGCACGAATTTATACTATGCCCGGGGCAACGTGGTGGTGGATAACTTGAAGAAGAAAGAGAAACTGGAGACCGAAGAGCTTTTCTGGGACCGGCGGAAAGCCAGGATCTACACCGATAAGTTCGTGAAGATCACCACACCGGAGGAAATACTGACCGGCAAGGGCCTTACGGCTAACCAGGATTTGTCGCGCTACTCCATCAAGCAGGTAACGGGTAAATTTAATTTTAGCGAAGAATGAACCGACGGCTCCTATACGTAATTCTGTTGTCGCTGGCCTTCGTGGCCATGGTGATAGGTGTGCACCGTAGTCTGGTGGAGGACGATTTTGCAGGCAATTACTGGATCTTCATGATCGGGTTCCTGTTCTACATCCTCTACGGCTATACCAAGAAGAAAGACAGCGCCTAAGCTGGTTTGTGTCCTGTAAACGATGGTAGACCCCAGTCAGATCATACTTTTAGGCGTAGCCCTGCTGTTCTCGGCCTTTTTCTCCGGCATCGAGATGGCGTTTATGGCCGCCAATAAGATCCAGATAGAGCTGAGCGACAAGAACGGCGTGCTCTCAGGCCGCATTCTGTGGCGCCTGCTGCAGCATCCCGCCCGCCTGAGGGGCACTACCCTGATCGGCAATACCCTGGCGCTGGTGCTGTATGGCTTCTGCATTGCCGGCGTGTTGCACCAGTTGCTCTCGGTATACCTGCCCGAGCCGCTGCAGAGCAGCCTGCTCATACTTGGGCTCCAGATTTTTGTCGCTTCAGTGGTCGTATTGCTCACGGCTGAGTTCCTGCCGCGCAGCCTGGCTGCTATCAATCCGAACAGGCTGTTGCAAGTGTTGGCCATACCTATCCTGCTGCTGTACTACCTGCTGTGGCCGGTGGTGGTGCTGATCGTGAGCCTGAGCAAGTGGGTAGCCGAGAAGTTATTCAAAATCGAGTTCTCGGAAGAGAAGCCCATGTTCGGCTTCACCGACCTCAACGCCTTTGTCAAAAACCGCCTTTACCACCCCGAGCATGAGCAGGCCCCGGAGGTAGATCCACAGATATTCCATAACGCGCTGGAGTTTAAAACCGTGAAAGTGCGCGAGTGCATGGTGCCCCGCACCGAAATAGAGGCCGTGGAGGTGGGGGAGTCGTTGGAAGCGCTGCGCGAGGCCTTCATCAGCACCGGTCACTCCAAGATACTGGTGTATGAGGAGAGCATCGACAACATCATCGGCTATTGCCACCAGCTGGACATGTTTCGGCAGCCGCAAAGTATAAAAGAGGTGCTGGCGCCGGTAAGCATGGTGCCGGAAAGTATGCTGGCCAGCGAGCTGTTCGTTAAGTTCGTGTCGGAGCACCGCAGCGTGGCGGTGGTAGTGGATGAGTTTGGCGGCACCTCCGGCATCGTGACCGTGGAGGATGTGATAGAGGAGATCCTGGGGGACATACAGGATGAGTACGATGTGAACGACGGACTGCTGGAGCAGGTGATACCAGATAAGGGCATGTATATCCTGAGCGCGCGCCACGAGATAGACTACCTAAATGAGAAGTATGAGCTGGACCTGCCCGAGGGCGACTACGAAACATTGGGCGGCCTGTTCTTCTCGGCCTTTGGAGAGATACCCATGCCAGGTGACAAAGTGAAGGTTCCGCCCTTCACCATCACGGTGCTGACGATGGACGAGAACCGCATCGACGCTGTGAAGCTGGTAAAAAACACAGAGTTTCAGGCAGATGCCAAAAACTAAACAGCAGGATAAAAATTTTGAATTTTAGCCTGATTAACCTTATTTTGCACAATCCTTTTATAAGTTACATAAAGAATGGCATTAATTAACAAGATTAGAGAGAAGTCTGGTTGGGCTGTAGGCGCCATTGCCATCGGGCTTGGTGTGTTTGTGGTAGGCGGCGATCTGCTGGGGCCAAACTCCAGGCTCCTGGGCGGCAACGCAAACACAGTAGGCGAAATAGCCGGTGAGGAGATTGACTACCAGGAGTTTGACAATGTACTGCAGCAGGTAAAGGCTGACTATGAGAACCGCGTGGGCCGTGCCGCCTCCGAGGGCGAGCTGGCGATGCTGCGTGAGCAGGCCTGGAACCAGCTGATCTTTAAGATTGTGCTGGAGAAGGAGTACGACCGCCTGGGCCTGGAGGTAACAGATGAAGAGCTGGCCGACATGGTACAGGGCAATAACATACACCCTGCCGTGATGCAGGCGTTCGCGAACCCGCAGACCGGCGAGTTCGACCGCAGCCAGGTGCTGCAGTACCTGCAGAACCTGGACCAGACCGGCACGCGCCAGATGTGGGTTGGCTTTGAGCAGAGCATCGCTGAAGACCGCCTGCAGAGCAAGTATGCCAACCTCATCAGCAAGACGGTTTACGTAACCGGCGCGGAGGCAAAGAGCTTTTACCAGGCACAGAATGCGGCTGCCAGCGTGAAAGTGCTGCTCGTGCCATACAGCGTTATCTCAGACTCAGCCGTTTCGGTAACAGATGCCCAGCTGAAGGACTACTACGAGCGCAACAAAGAGCTTTACAAAGTAGAGGATGGCCGTACCATCGAGTTTGTGACCATTCCGGTAACTGCCTCTAAGGAGGACAGCACCTACTATAACGAGGAGTTCACCACTATCACAGAGCAGTTTGCCAGCGCGACAAACGATTCCGCTTTCGTGAACGCAAACTCTGACGTGCCTTTCAACGGCACCTACGTAAACCCGGGCGACCTGCCGGAGGAGCTGCGCAAGCAACTGCCGCTGCAGGAAGGCAAAGTATACGGCCCGTACACCAGCAACAGCACGGTAACCCTGTTCAAGGTAACGGATGCCAGAACTGCTGATAAGAGCGCAGTAAAGGCAAGCCACATCCTGATCCGTCCGGAGAGCGACACGCCGGAAGGTAAAGCCGCTGCCAAGGCAAAGGCACAGGACGTACTCGCGCAGCTTAAGAATGGTGCTGACTTCGCGCAAATGGCCGCGCAGTATGGCTCAGACGGTACTGCCTCCCGCGGCGGTGACTTGGGCTGGTTCCCGGAGGGCCAGATGGTGCCGGCATTCGAGAAAGCCGTATTCGGCTTTAGCGGTACCGGCTTGCTGCCAAACCTAGTGGAGACCGAGTATGGCTACCACATCGTAAAAGTAACAGAGCCTAAGACCAAGGATTCGTATAAGATCGCCGCCATTCAGCGCTCCATCGAGCCAAGCGAATCTACCCGCGATGCTGCCTATGCCGTTGCCGACGAATTGGCTGGTACAAGTGGTAACACGGAGGAGTTCCGTAATAATGTGGAGGCTAACAAATCACTGGTGAAAGAGGAAGCTGCCAACATCGGTAAAAACCAGGTGCTGGTAAACAACCTCTCTGCTGCCCGTGAGCTGGTTCGCTGGACATATGGCAAAGACACAGAGGTAGGCGATGTTTCCCCGGTATTCGAGATCAATGACCAGTTTGTGGTGGCTACGCTTACGGGTAAGCGCGAGAAAGGCTATGCCTCCATCAACGATGAGGATGTGCGTAACGAGGTGACTGCCGCTGTACGTGAGGAGCTGAAGGCGAAGCAGATTATCGAAAAGCTGCAGGGCCAGAAAGGCTCGCTGGACCAGGTGGCCGCAGCCTATGGTCCGGATGCTATCGTGAGAACCGCTGATAACGTAACGTTTGCCTCTGCTTCTATCCCAGGTGTGGGTGTAGAGCCAGTGGCAGTAGGGAAGGCCTTCGGCCTGAAGCCAGGTGGCCGCACGGCTCCGTTTGAAGGCCAGGCCGGCGTGCTGATCGTAGAGTTGACAAACCTGAACCCGGCGCCGGAGATCGATGACTTCTCTAACGTGAAGCAGCAGATCCTGACCACGCGCGCCAGCCGCGCCGAGACCCAGGCTTTCGAGGCTATCAAGGAAAAATCCGAGATTGTAGACAACCGCGTGCGCTTCTTCTAAGCCAACCGGTATACCTTATAAAAGAGCCACTCCTGCAGGAGTGGCTCTTTTTTTATGCGGCAAAGTATAGCCATCGTTACATCGCTCAGAAATCAGCCTGCCAAAACCAAACTGATTCAGTATATTCATAGTTAAGAAGAAAGACATACAGAGAGATGTGGGCTTTTCGTTGTAAGAGAACTATGCGCAGGAACATACTTTATACTTTACTGCTCTCGCTGCTGCTGCTAGCGGCGGGCCCGGCGGCCAGGGCACAGCAGCAGGACCTGGAGCTGGCACGGCAGTACTTCAGCCAGGGCGACTATGACAAGGCGGGGGAGTTGTACGGCAGGCTGATCCAGAACGAGCGGCTGTTCCATGCAGTGTATCCCGATTACCTGAAAACGCTGCTGGCTCAGCGCGACCACAAGGAGGCGGAGAAGCTGGTGAAGAAAACGATCAAGCGGTTTCCGGATAACCCGAACTTTGAGGTGGACCTGGGGCGTGTATACCAGGCAACCGGCAACAAGGGCGCCGCCGAGAAGCAGTTCGACAAGCTATTGCAAAGTATGAACCCCGAGGCTGTGATCGTGGTGGCCAACGCCTTTATGCAGCACGAGTTGTTCGACTATGCCGAGAAAACCTACCTGCGCGGCCGCGAACTCAGCAAGGATCAGACAGCCTACACCCGCCCCCTGATCGCCCTGTATGCCTATCGCCAGAAGAATGACAAGCTGATACCCGAGGTATTGAACCTGCTGCAGGAGAACGAGAGCGAACTGGGTTATGTGCAGAGCCGCCTGCAAAACAGCCTGAGGGAGGAGGAGAACTTCGACCTGTTGGAGAAAGAACTCATCCTGCGGGTGCAGCAGAATCCTGAGAAACTCTCTTACAGCGAGATGCTGATCTGGCTCTACATCCAGCGGAAAGACTTTTACAGCGCGCTGATGCAGGCCCGCGCCGTAGACAAGCGCACCCGTACGGGCGGCACGCGCGTGATGGAGCTGGGCACGATCAGCCTGAAGAACAACGACTATGAGGGAGCCATCGAGGCCTTCCAGTACATTGTGGAGGAGTATCCCGACGGCCCATACTACCTGGTGGCGCGGCAGCGGCTGATCAATGCCCGCGAAGAGCAGGCGGAGAACACCTTCCCGGTTGACAAGGAGAAGATACAGGCACTGATCACCGACTACGAGGCCCTGCTAAGCGAGGTGGGCCGGAGGCCGGAGACGGTGGAGGTGCTGCAGCACATGGCCGGCCTGTACGCCTTCCACCTAGATGACAAGGAAAAAGCCATTGCCCTACTGCAGGAGGCCATACAGATGCCGCGCGCCAACCCCAGCCTGGTGGCAGACAGCAAGCTGACCCTGGGCGATATCTACCTGCTGAAGGGGGAGCCGTGGGAAAGCACGCTACTGTACTCGCAGGTGGAGAAATCGCATAAAGAGACCCCAATTGGGCACGAGGCCAAGCTGCGCAATGCCCGCCTGAACTACTACAACGGCGACTTTGAGCTGGCGCAGGCGCACCTGGATATCCTGAAAATGGCCACCAGCCGCGAGATCGCCAACGATGCCATGGACCTGAGCCTGCTCATCACCGACAATACCGGCCTGGATACCTCCACGGTGGCCATGGAGGAGTATGCGGCCATCGACCTGCTTATTTTCCAGAACAAGCTGCAGGAGGCACTAGCCGCCCTGGACGGCATGCTGCAAAAGTACCCCGGCCACAGCCTCACCGACGAGATATACTTTCAGAAAGCCAACATCTACGAGCGGATAGGGGAGTTTAACCTGGCGGTGGAGAGCCTGCAGCAAATTGTAGGCAACCCGCAGTACGACATCCTGAGCGATGACGCACTCTACCGCATGGCCTACATTTTTGAGGAGAACCTGAACGACAAAGCAAAGGCGCAGGAGCTTTACAACGAGCTGTTGGTAAAGCACCAGGGCAGCGTGTACGCAGCAGAGGCGCGCAGGCGTTTCCGTAGCCTGCGCGGCGACAAGCTCAACTAAAGCTCCTTAAGAGAAGAAAATGAAGAGAATAAGTATAAAAAGGAGGAAGAACCCATACATGATCAGGTCCAGCGCATAATTTTTATACTTTCCGTAAAGATCTCTGAATCGTTTCACGACTAATCCTGTTAAGGATGGCAAAGTACGAAAATAATCGCGAAGGTGCGAAGCGCCTGCAGGTGCAGGTTTAATTAGCTACCTTTGCGGTTGATCAAGTATAGCGGCACAGTTAGTTTATGGAGAAAAGGTGGGTAATCAGTCCGGAGGCCCCGGCAGAGGTAGTACAGCAGCTTGCAGAGGAGCTGAAAATCAGCACAACGTTAGCTTCTATACTTTGCCAGCGCGGCATCTGCACCTTTGCCGAAGCCAGGCACTTTTTCCGCCCCTCCCTGCAGGATCTCCACGACCCCTTTCTGATGAAGGACATGGACCGCGCCGTGAACCGCCTGAATGAGGCCCTGCACCGCAACGAGAAGATCCTGGTCTACGGCGACTACGACGTGGACGGCACTACCTCGGTGGCGCTCATGTATGGCTTCCTGCGCAACTATACTTCCAGCATCGATTTCTACATCCCCGACAGGTATAAAGAAGGCTACGGCGTATCGAGCCAGGGCATAGAATGGGCGGCGGAGCACGGCTTTTCGCTCATCATCAGCCTCGATTGCGGTATTAAGTCTGCGGACAAGGTGGCTTACGCTACTGAAAAAGGCATCGACTTCATCATCTGCGACCATCACCTTCCTGACGAGGACATCCCGCAGGCGGTGGCCGTGCTGGACCCCAAGCAGGTAGATTGTCCGTACCCTTACAAAGAACTTTCCGGTTGTGGCGTGGGCTTTAAGCTGCTGCAGGCGTTCTGTATGCAGAATGATATAGCACAACAGGAAGTATACAAGTTGCTGGACCTGCTGGTAGTAAGTATAGCTGCCGACATAGTGCCGATTACTGGCGAAAACCGCATCCTGGCTTACTATGGCTTGAAGCACCTGAACAGTCCGCAGCCGCTGCGCCCGGGCCTGGAAGCCTTGAAAGAACTAGCCGACATCCGCAGCGAGATGGATATCACCAGCATCGTGTTTGGCTTTGCGCCGCGCATCAATGCCGCCGGGCGTATGGGCGATGCCAAGAACTCGGTGCGCATGCTGCTGGCCCAAACCAAGGAGGAGGCCTTTAAGATGGCCGACATCATCAACGAGTCGAACAAGGCCCGCCGCGACAAGGACAGCAACATTACCAAAGAGGCCCTGCAGATGATAGCCCAGGACGATTTTCTTCGCACGGCCAACTCTACCGTGCTCTTTAAAGAGAACTGGCATAAGGGTGTGATCGGGATTGTGGCCTCGCGCTGTATCGAGCACTATTACCGCCCTACCATCATACTTACCCAATCTAACGGCAAGGCCTCGGGCTCGGCCAGATCGGTACATGGCTTTAACGTGCACAACGCCATCGAGAGCTGCTCCGATCTGCTGGAACAGTTCGGCGGCCATATGTATGCGGCAGGACTGACCTTGCCTGTGGAGAACATTCCGGCCTTCCGAAAACGCTTTGAAGAGGTGGTGGCCAGCACTATTACCGCTGAGCAGAAAATACCGCAGATCGAGATCGATGCCCCGCTCAAACTGAACCAGATTACCCGTAACTTCTACAACATTGTGCGGCAGATGGAGCCATTCGGCCCCGGCAACATGCGCCCGGTGTTTGTGTCGGAGTGCGTCTATGATACCGGCAGCGTACGCGTGGTAGGCGACTCGCACCTGAAGCTGCGCCTCACCCAGGACGGCTTCACCAGCATCGACGCCATTGGCTTCGGCCTCAGCGACTATTACGAGAGGATCAGCAAGGGCATTCCCTTTGATGTGTGTTATACAATTGAGGAGAATGAGTTCCGGGGTGTCATCACGCTGCAGCTCCGCATCAAAGACATCCGCATAAAATAAGGAAAGGCTCCCGGTGAGGGAGCCTTTTATACTTTGGCTATACTTCCATTTATTCGCTGGCGCGAATTTGCAACTCGTGCATACTATGAGGTTGGATATGCAACCCAACTGGCCCGCAGAGCCATACTTATACTTCGGCAATTCCGCTGTTCCGGACATCCGTGTCCGGAACCTAGGCTTATACTTTTATACTTTGCTGGCGCAAGCGTCCGCTTTTGCCTCTCTTAGCCGCTGCTTCCTGCAACTGGATACAAGCTATCCGTGCTAGCTGCCGTTCATCCTCCAGCCTTACAACCTACTTGTTTCATTTATACTTTCTGCTCTCAAGCCCGAGAGGGCTCGTCCTCGGGCATCGCGCTGGGAGCTTTTCCTTTGCTCCTGCGTCGCAATGTCTCGCTCACGCTCGCCACCGGAAAAACTCGCATAGGCGCTCAACCCAAGGACTGGGATCAAGTTCGATAGCGACTGCTATTACGACTGTGCCCTTGAGGGGACTACAGGGGTGTTAAAGCAGTAGCTATGAAACTTATACTTTAGCCAGAGCAGTTACAGAGCTCCCCTCCTTAGTTAAGGAGGGGTAGGGGTGGTTGGGCCCGGTATTACCAGCATAACTACCTGAGAGGGCTAGGAAGAGGTGAACAGGTTGCGGCTCGGATTTTATACTTCTTAATATGAAGTGGCGGGACGCCACCCGATACCACACACTCGCCGGAGGCGAGCGGAGGCTGCTTTGATACGTACACCTGATCAGATTCTGGTATAGCTATCTACAAACAGGCTCCTGCGATAAACGATCAACGAAAAACGAAATCAAACCTACGGCAGCGGCTGCAGGTGCTTTAGCTGCGAAAGCGGGCTTTCCTTATCGTAGCGGCTGTAGGCGGTGAACTCCGGCACACACAGCAGGCTCAGCTGCTCAAAGTCACCGGCGAAAAAGTTAATGTCCACGGCTGAGTTGATGCCGGCAATAGAGCCCCGGTCGGTGAACTGCCAGAACATCCAGCTGTCGGTGTGGTAGGTTTCAGGCTTTACGTCGCTGTAGCGGGCAATCCAGAAATGGTACTCCGGGAAGTGGCCTTTCAGGTAGCGGCGATAGTAATTTTGGCCGGTATAGATGATCGGGCGCACGCCATAGTGTGCCGTTACCGCCTCCAGCCAGGTGCGCACATCCCGGCGCAGTTGCTCCGGCGTAACTTCCCTGTCCATCACCTCCAGGTCCAGCACAGGCGGCAGGTCGCCGGGCTCAATCGTTACCGTACTTGTAAACAGTTCTACCTGCCGCGCTACCGGAATTTCAGGCTTGTAGAAATGATAGGCACCGCGCTTGATGCCATGGCGCTTGGTCTCCTCCCAGTTGCGGGCAAAGAAGGGGTCCTGCCGGTAATCACCTTCGGTGGCCTTTATAAACGAGAATGCCACCCCTGATTGGCTTACCATATCCCAGTCTACCTCTTTCTGCCACCTCGAAACATCGATACCCCTTACCACGGCGGTGCTACTGCTGCTATTGGTTGCAGATGCGGCTTTGGGGTTATTGTTGTCGGTGCCCGTAGCAGCTGCCACAGCTATACTGCTGCAGACCAGCAAACCTGAGAAGGCAAGCCTCCGGCAAGCTGAAAGGAGTAAACGTGATGTCATAAGTAAGGTTGTAGATTGTAAGCGTGTATTAAATTAAATATTAATCTTACACCATGCAACACCTGATTGTAAGGATTATACAGTTTGTTGGATTTGTTTTAATAGGAATTTCTTAATATACACATGGTATGACCTGGGGACTCCCTAACTGGCACGCCCGTTGCAGGATGCCGGCTTTATGCGTAATTTAGCCACAATGATACTGAGAGCAGAACACCTGATAAAGAAGTATAAATCCCGCACTGTTGTAAACGATGTGAGCGTGGAGGTAAACCAGGGCGAAATTGTAGGTTTGCTGGGGCCCAACGGTGCCGGTAAAACCACATCGTTCTACATGATCGTGGGCCTGGTGAAGCCAAACACGGGTAAGATTTACCTGGATAAAGAGGATATTACAGACCTGCCGATGTATAAGCGGGCCACGCGCGGCGTAGGCTACCTGGCGCAGGAGGCCTCTGTTTTCAGGCAGCTGACGGTGGAGGAGAATATCCTGTCGGTGCTGGAGATGACGGACCTGCCCAAGAAGGCGCAGCACGAGAAGGTGGAGGAGCTGCTGGAGGAGTTCTCGCTGACGCACGTGCGCAAGAATAAAGGCATCGTGCTGAGTGGCGGTGAGCGCCGTCGCACCGAGATTGCCCGCGCCCTGGCCGTAGACCCGAAGTTCGTGCTGCTCGACGAGCCGTTCGCCGGCGTAGACCCCATTGCCGTGGAAGAGATTCAGAGCATTGTGGCCAAACTCAAGAACAAGAACATAGGTATCCTCATCACCGACCACAACGTAAACGAGACCCTGTCTATCACCGACCGCGCCTACCTGCTGTTTGAGGGCAAGATCCTGAAAGCCGGCACCGCCGAAGAACTGGCCGCCGACGAGCAGGTGCGCCGCGTATACCTGGGCAAGCATTTCGAGTTGAAGCGAAAGATCTAAGCTTTGATGGGTAGTTGTTAATTGTTGATTGTTTTTCTCGTATGCCCTGTGTATGAAAGAGAAAAAGCATTTACAACTTAATGATTTGGAGGCGTACAAAGTGGCTTTTAGCCTAAGCAATTACGTCTGGTTCAGGGTAGATCAATGGGAGTTCTTTGCAAAGAAAAGTGTAGGTATACAGTTTGTTACAGCTATAGATAGTGTATCAGCTAACATTGCGGAAGGCTTTGGGAGGCACGGAAAGAAAGACAAGATAAATTTTTACCGCTACGCTCGAGGCTCTTTGTATGAATGCCTGGATTGGAATGAGAAAAGCCGTGTAAGGAAGCTGATTTCGCAGGAAGAGTATGAGCATGTTTTTGGCGTTTTACAGAGATTGCCTAAAATGATAAATACTTTGATAAAGCTGACAAACGATAACTTGAACGATTAGTTGTCAAGCAATTAACAATCAACAATCAGCAATTAGAACTTGGAGATTATAAATTCAATAGTAACGTGGGTGATGAAGAAGCGGATCCATGACATCGATCTGTTTCGGAAGTACCCGCATGAGGTGCAGCTGGAGCTGTTTCAGGACCTGATCAGCACAGCCAAGGGCACAGAATGGGGCAAGAAGTACGGCTACGGCGACAGCCTGAGCGTGCGGGAGTTCCAGGAGCGGGTGCCTATAAGCACCTACGAAGGCTTGTACCCTTACATTGAGCGGGTGATGAAGGGGGAGCAGAACCTGCTCTGGCCCACAAAAATTGAATGGTTTGCCAAATCTTCGGGTACCACCAACGCTCGCAGCAAGTTCATACCTGTCAGCCCAGAGTCGCTGGAGGATTGCCACTACAAGGGCGGCAAGGACATGCTCTCCATCTACGTCAACCTGTACCCCGACACCAAGCTCTTTACCGGAAAGGGCCTTTCCATAGGCGGCAGCCATCATCCCAGCGAGCTCAATGCAAAGGTAAACTGCGGCGACGTGTCCGCGGTGATCATGCAGAACCTGCCGATCTGGGCCGAGGCCATGCGCACACCACCCCTCAAAGTTGCCTTGATGGATAAGTGGGAGGAGAAAATAGAGAAGATGGTGGAGCTGACGGTAAAAGAGAACGTAACCAGCCTGAGCGGCGTGCCCACCTGGACCTACGTGCTGCTGAAGCGCATTTTGGCGGAGACGGGCAAAAGCAATATCCTGGAAGTATGGCCCAACCTGGAGCTGTTCACGCACGGGGCCGTGGCCTTTGGCCCGTACCGCCAGCTGTTCCGCGAGATCATCCCCTCCAGCCAGATGAACTACCTGGAAGTATACAATGCCTCCGAGGGCTTTTTCGGGATACAGGACCAGCGCGGCACCGAGGATGAAATGCTGTTGATGCTGGACTACGGCGTGTACTACGAATTTATACCCATGGACCAGTTGGAGGAGGAGCACCCTAAAACCCTCACCCTGGACCAGGTGGAGCTCGGAAAGAACTACGCCCTGGTTATTTCGACCAACGCCGGCCTGTGGCGCTATAAGATCGGCGACACCATCCGCTTTACAAGTATAGATCCATACCGCATCAAGATATCGGGCCGCACTAAGCATTTTATCAATGCCTTTGGCGAGGAGGTAATCGTGGAGAATGCCGAGGAAGCCATAACCGCCGCCTGCAACGCCACCGATGCCGTGATCTCTAACTTTACGGCGGCCCCTATTTACCTGGAGAGCGACAAACGAGGCGGGCACGAGTGGCTGATCGAGTTTGAAAAAGAGCCAAGCGATCTGAAACGCTTCACCCAGGTGCTGGACGAAAAGCTACGCGAGGTGAACTCCGACTACGACGCCAAGCGCCAGAACGACATAGCCCTGCAGGCACCGCTGGTGCATGCCGCTCCCAAAGGTACCTTCCTGAACTGGCTCAGCCACAAAGGCAAGCTAGGCGGCCAGAACAAAGTCCCCCGCCTCAGCAACAACCGCGAGTACTTGGAGGAGATCATGAGGTTAGGTAAGAGTTAGAAAGTTGGGAAGTTAGAAGGTTAGAAAGTGATCTAACTGCTTTCCTTGCTGTCATCTCGAGCAGCAAGAGATATATCTCTTTAGAATTCCAGATACCTCTCCTTCTGTCGAGATGACAGGAAGAGGGGAAAGTATAATTCCCCTCCTCGGAGGGGCTGGGGGTGGGTTTATACTTTGTAGGGACAGGTCGAGACCTGTCCGCGCTATGCCAGCAACTATGAAACGTAAACTTTAGCATGAGCAGTCGCAGAACTCCTCTCCTTAGCCAAGCCTTGGATCCCGGAATCGTTTCGGGAGAGGGGCAGGGGTAGTTGAAACAGCTTCCACAAAGTATAAAGCAGCAGCCCCGGCAAGTATAAACCTGCCGGGGCTGCCGCTTTTAAAGTATAAATCTATACTTTCTACTCCAGGAAGTTGCTCATAAAGCCGCCTTCCTTGTTGGCGTTCTCACCACGAGGCATTAGCGCCTCGATCAGCTTCTTCACCGGCATCGACTGCAGCCATACACGGCCTGTGCCGCGCAGCGTGGCCAGGAACAGGCCCTCACCGCCGAATATCATCGATTTCAGTCCTCCGGCACGCTGCACGCTAAAATCTATACCTTCCTCAAAAGCCACCACGCAACCGGTGTCCACGCGTAGGGTTTCGTTATTCAGCTGCTTCTCTACAATGGTGCCACCGGCGTGCACAAAGGCAAGGCCGTCGCCCTGCATCTTCTGAAGTATAAAACCTTCGCCACCGAAGAAGCCGGAGCCAAGCTTCTGGTTAAAGTGAATGCTGAGCTTGGTGCCCAACGCTGCTGCCAGGAAGGCGTCCTTCTGTGTGATCAGGGTGCTGTTGCGAGTGGCGCTCAGGTCTATCGGAAGAATGGTGCCGGGGTAGGGGGCCGAGAACGCCACGCGGCTCTTGCCATGCCCACGGTGCGTAAAGTGCGTCATAAACAGCGACTCGCCTGTAATCAAACGGCTGCCCGCCGAAACGAGCTTACCTAAAAAGCCCTGCGTGGGGTTGGAGCCGTCGCCCATTTTGGTTTCGAAGTCGATGCCCTGCTCCATGTATACCATGGCGCCGGCCTCGGCTATCACCGTTTCGTGTGGGTCCAGCTCAATCTCCAGCACCTGGATGTCATTGCCAAAAATCTTGTAGTCGATCTCGTGTGAGTTTCTCATAGTTGTAGTTTCGGATTTGTGATGGTAGAAAGTTAATTGAATTTTTAGAAACAGGACAAATAAAGCCGGTGCCCTACGTATAAAACACCGGCTTTACGAGCCTTAAAGTATGGTTTTACCGGAGGGAGCGCTTTCGCTAGTCCTCCTCGTCCTCTTCTTCATCGTCTTCCGCGCCTTTCTTGCGGCGGCGCGCTTTGGGCAGGTTTTTGTCGTCTTCCTCATCCGAAACCGAGTTGGTGCCGCGCACAAAGTCCTCATCGGTCTCTTCAACTTCCTCGCCTTCCTCCACGTGGTATTCTTCCTCCTCCCGCTTCGCTTTCTCGGCGGCATCGCGCTTCATCAGCTTTTTATCATCCACGTTCTGGTTCAGGAAATCATTGATCTTGTCGATGCTGTAGTTCGAGATGATCTCGCCGTGCTCATTCACCTTAATCTCAAATCCCTCCAAATCCTTATGCACCCGCGACTTTTTCTTCTCGCTTTTGCTCTCTTTTTTATTCTTAGCCATGATGTTTCTCGTGTGGTTATACTTAGATGTATAAGCGAGGCAGGTGTAATTTGTTGCAGGGCGGGGGCAAAGGGACATAAAAAAGGCCAGCCACAGGGGCCAGCCTTTCTCAAGCAAGTATGATTTTATACTTTTATGCGGATGCGTAGTGGCTCAGCTTGCTGATAGCGGTTTCGATGCGTCGGATGGTTTCCTCACGGCCGATCACCTCGATGATCTGCATCAGGTCCGGACCGGCCTCGGCACCTGTTACAGCCAGGCGCAGCGCCTGCATCACCTGCCCGATCTTCATGCTGTGGCGCTCCAGAATGCTTGTCAGCAGTTCCTTCACCGTGTCGGCATTGAAGTCCTGCAGCGATGGCAGCTCGTTCTTGAAATCCTCGAAAACAGCAACTGACGGGCTGTTCCACTTCTTGGATGCCACTTTCTCGCTGTACTCCTCCGGGGCCACGAAGAAGTACTTGGCCTCCTGCCAGAAATCCTGCGGGAACGATACGCGCTCCTTCATCAGGCCGGCAATTTTCTCGGCTTTCTCCGGTGTGGTAGTAATGTTGTGCGCTGCAAGCGCCTCGATCAGGTAGCCAGCCAGTTCGCTGTCTGGCTTGGCGCGCAGGTACTGCTCGTTAAACCAGCGGGCTTTCTGAATGTCGAAACGGGTGCCGGATTTACCGATACGCTCCACTGTGAACTCGTTCGCCAGTTCCTCCATTGAGAAAATCTCCTGGCTGGTGCCCGGGTTCCAGCCCAGGAATGCTAGGAAGTTGATGAAGGCCTCCGGCAGGTAGCCTGATTCACGGTAGCCCGAGGATATTTCTTTGCTAAACGGATCTTCCCAGCGCAGCGGGAACACCGGGAAGCCTAGCTTATCGCCGTCGCGTTTGCTCAGTTTGCCGTTTCCGTCCGGCTTGAGCAGCAGTGGCAGGTGGGCAAACTCCGGCATGGTGTCTTCCCAGCCCAGGTAGCGGTACAGCAGCACGTGCAGCGGGGCCGAAGGCAACCACTCCTCGCCACGGATCACGTGCGTGATCTTCATCAGGTGGTCGTCCACGATGTTGGCCAGGTGGTAGGTTGGCATTCCGTCCGACTTCATCAGTACTTTGTCATCCACAGAAGAAGAGTGCACCATTACCCAACCGCGAATCATATCCTTCAGGCGGATCTCCTCCTTACGCGGTACTTTCAGGCGGATCACGTAGGGCTCGCCGCTCTCCAGCTTCTGCTTCACCTCATCCTCTGGCAGGGTGAGGGAGTTCTTCATCGTCATGCGGGTGATGGCGTTGTATTGCGGCGTGGCTACCTTGGCAGCCTTCAGGCGCTCGCGCATCTCCTCCAGTTCCTCGGCCGTATCGAAGGCGTAGTAGGCGTGGCCATCGTTTATGAGTTGCAGGGCGTACTGCATGTACATTGGCTTGCGCTCCGATTGGCGGTAAGGGGCATAGGGCCCGCCTTTCCAGGGGCTCTCGTCCAGCTCAATGCCGCACCATTCCAAAGACTCACGGATGTAATCCTCGGCACCCGGCACAAAGCGGTTCTGGTCGGTATCCTCGATGCGCAGGATCATTTTACCGCCGGTTTTACGGGCCAGCAGGTAGTTGTAAAGGGCAGTGCGCACACCACCGATATGGAGAGGCCCGGTCGGGCTTGGGGCAAAGCGTACTCTAACTTCTCTTTCCATGTATGGTTATCTGATTCAGATCGTTCAAATTCGCTGCAAAGGTACAAAATAAAGTATCGTTTCGGTAACGGTAAAATGCTGCGCGCGTTGCAAAACACAAACGATAGCCATGCCTGGGGGAGCTTCGCGCTGCAAAGTATAAACATAATGGGCCGATTGCGTATCAGCAAGTAGTTTAAGCCGCACAGGATGGTAAAGAAGCGCGCATGGTTGATCTGGGGCTTGTTAAAGGAAGCCTCCCTGGAGTTCATTGACAACAATTCCTTCCAGAAGGGAGCGGCGCTGGCATACTATACCATCTTCGCGCTGCCGCCCATGCTCATTATCATCATTAGCGCGGCGGGTTACTTTTTTGGGGAGCAGGCCGTGTCAGGCGAAATCTACTACCGCATTAAGGAACTGATCGGCACCGAAGGGGCCTACTCGGTGCAGAAGATGGTGGAGAACGTGAACGAGTTCGGAGCCTTTAACCTGGCGGCAATCGTGGGCGTGATTGCGCTTTTTATTGCCGCCACGGGTGTTTTTATCTCCCTGCAAGATTCCCTGAACGAGATATGGCATGTAAAGCCGGTGCCCAAGCGCGGCTACGTAAAGCTGGTGCTCGACCGTCTTCTCTCCTTCGGGATGATCCTGACCATTGCCATTGTGCTGCTGCTCTCGCTGCTGGCCAACGCCATCCTGGTAGCCATCGGTGATTTCCTGACGGCGCGCTTTTCCGGTTGGATCGTGTATGTGCTGCATGTGGCTAACTTTGTTTCCGCTTTTCTGCTGATGTCGTTCCTGTTTGCCTGCATTTATAAGTTTCTGCCGGACGCCAAGATAAAGTGGCGCGACGTGGGGGTAGGGGCGCTGGTGACCTCGCTACTGTTCGTGCTGTTCCGCGGCCTGATTGGGTTTTACCTGGGCAAGAACGATATGGCCTCGGTGTACGGGGCGGCCGGCTCGGTGGTGGTCATACTTACCTGGGTGTTCTTTACCTCACAGATTATCTTTTTCGGGGCTGTGTTTACCTTTGTGTACTCCCGCAAGTATGGCCACAACATTTACCCGGCAGAGTATGCCGTGCGGGTAATACGGAAGGAGGTGGAGGTAGGCAACTCGGCGGTAAACGCAGAACCCGGCAAGCATGAGCGCGAAGTATACGGCGAGCCGGAGGTAGAGCCAACAACCGACAGCGAAGCTTCCAAGGGAGCGAATATCTGAGGGTTTGGGGGGGAGTTTACTTGCTGCTACTATACTTCCTTAGCCCTGCTTCCCGTAACCTGAAACAGGCTATACTTTCTAGCTCCCGTTCATCCTCCAGACATACAAACCTATTGTTTCACCTCTTACTTTCTGCTCTCAAGCCCGAGAGGGCTCGTCCTGGGGGTAGGGGCCCTCGATAAGGGCATCGCGCGGTGTACATTTCCTTTGCTTGACCTGCGGTCTCCGCAATTTCGCTAAAGCGAAACCGGAAATCTACAAGGCGCTCCACCCAAGGACTGGGATCAGATTCGATAGCTCCTGTTTTCTGTCATCTCGACCCCTGGGAGAGATCTCTTTAGAATCCCCGCTAGATCTCTCGCTTTGCTCGAGATGACAGGAAAAGGAGCAAGTATAGCTCCCTCCCCTGTTCTTAGGGGAGGGCTGGGCTGAGGTAATGAAGGGACAGTGGTGGTTAGATAAAGTATAAAAACAAAAGACAGAGAAGCCATACTTGCCAACTCTGTCTTTTGTCAAGAGATCCTTTGTCTTACGAACCTACTTCACTGCAATACACGAAATCTCCACGTTCACATCCTTGGGCAGGCGGCTTACCTCCACGGTTTCGCGGGCAGGCGGGTTGCTGGTGAAGTAGCTGCCGTAGGTTTCGTTGATCTTCCCAAAGTTGTTCAGGTCCTTCACAAATATGGAGCACTTTACCACATTGCTGAAGTCCATACCTGCTTCTGAAAGTATAAACTGCAGGTTTTTCATCACCATGTGTGTTTCTTCTTCGATGCTGCTGCTTACCAGCTCGCCGGATTCCTGGTTCAACGGAATCTGGCCTGAAACATAAAGTACGCCGTTAGCCATAGTTGCCTGGCTGTATGGACCGATAGGAGCCGGTGCCTTGGGAGAGTTGATGATGGTATGTGCCATAGAGGTTTGATTTTAGTTTGTATCTTTACTATCAAAAGTACAGAAAATATGCACATTGTTGTTTTGTCTGGCCCGGAAATGGCCGCTGAGTTCAAGCAAAAGTTTCAGGAGGAGCGGGAAGGTGTAAGCTATACTTTCCTGCAAAGCCATAGCCTGCTGGATGAGCAACTGAAACCCGCCGATGTGGTGTTTGATTTCCTGCTGCACGAGAATCCGGAACGCCTGAGCATGTACGCACCAGGGCAGGTAGTGTTCTGCAACGCTGCCACCGTGCAACTGGCCGCGCTGGCCAGCCAGGCAGACCTGGAGCAGCCTGGTATGTTAATTGGCTTCAACGGTCTACCTACATTGTTTAACCGTCCGGTGCTGGAGGTGAGCGTGCTGCACAAGGGCTGCGAGGCGAAGCTGCAGGAAGTATGCCAGACGCTGGGCACCGATTATTTGCTGGTGGATGACCGCGTAGGTATGGTGACGCCCCGCATCCTCTGCATGATCATCAACGAGGCCTGTTATACACTACAGGAGCAAACAGCCGGCATAGCCGACATAGATTTGGGTATGAAGCTCGGCACCAACTACCCGAAAGGCCCCTTTGAGTGGGCCAACCAGATCGGCGTAAAAAATGTGTACCAGGTGCTGCAGGCGGTGTACGAAGACACCAAAGAAGAGCGCTACAAGATTTGCCCCCTGCTGAAGACAAAGTATCTGAAAGGAGAGAGCTTCTAAAGTATAAGTTCTTCCAACGCCCCCTCCTATTAGGATGTGCTTTCTGCGGTGCCATATCCAACCACCTCTGGCCCCTCCCCCAAATAGGTATGAGATCCGCGACTTAGCTAAGGAGGGGGAGTATACTTACTGCCACATCTGCCATTGTTTTTCTTCTCTTTTGTCATCCTGAAAGGATCTTGGTGGAAGGGAGGTGAAGCTGCAGCTACAAAGTATGACCCCAGCCTTAAGCGCTACGACTTGCTTATGACGCAAGCATCCGCTTGAGCCTTACAAAACCCACCCCTGACCCCTCCCAAGAGGGGAATCTAACATCGCCCCAACCCTCTCCATTTCTCGAGCAGGGCGAGAGATCAATCTAGAATTCTAAAGAGATCTCTCCCATAGGTCGAGATGACAGCAAGGGCAGCGGCTATCGAACTGATACCCAGTCTTCCCGTTGAGCGCCTTGTAGATTTCTGGTGCCGAAGGCAGCCCGAGGTACGAGGGCAGGAAATGTACACAGCGCGATGCGGGAAGACGAGCCCTCGCGGGCTTGAGAGCAGAAAGTATACTATGGAACAAGTTGGTTGTAAAGCCGTGGATCAGCGGCAGCTACTAAGGATAGCTCGTGTCAAGTTGCGGGAAGCTGTGGCTAAGTTAAGGCACAAGCCGACGCTTGCGCCAGCGGGCTAAAAGTACAACCGAAGTACAAACCCCTGCTCACTACAATACTTTTAAATCCCTATACTTCTTATATTGACCCCGCATTCCTTATCTTGAGCAGCTACAACATATTTTACCCCAACCACATGAGAGCAACTTTACTCGCATTTATACTTTGCTTAACAGGCACCGGAGCCATGGCCCAAACCGACGAGGCTGCCAACTACCAGATCACCATCAACGGCAAAACCCAGGACATAGCCTTGGGCAAAGAGTATAAAATGAAGGTTAATGGCAAAGAGGTAACAGTAGCCGTGCAGCAGAAAGACATCCTTACTTACCAGGACGACTGGATATCGCTGCAGTATCCTAAGGGGCTTCAACCCGCCTTTGCCACACCCGACCCGGACCTGGAACAGATAACCCTTGTAACGGCCAACGGCAACGGCGTGCTGGTGCAGAAGTATAAAACCATCAACCCCACAGAACTGGTGGACCTGATGCTAAAGGAGGTAACGAACGAGGAGGTGAGTTTTGGCTACAGTATAACCGAGCAGCCTTTTGAGCGCAAGCTCAGGTCAGGGCAGCGGGTGAAAGGTAAGTCGGTGGAGCTAACGTATGGCAGCGACGTGCAGCACTATACGGTGGCGGCTTTGGGCGGGGATAATGAGGGCATCATCTTTATCACCATGCTCAACGCAGCGTATGACCATGAGGATCATAAGCTGATACAGCTGTTCCTGGACTCGCTGGCTTACAACCGCAACTAAACGTAGCTAGTATAAAACAGAAAAGGGAGCCATGCTTAGCTCCCTTTTCTGTTTTATACTTAGCAGGCTACTCCACCGTAACCGACTTGGCCAGGTTTCGTGGCTGGTCCACGTTACAGCCGCGCATCACCGCAATGTGGTAAGACAGCAGCTGCAGCGGAATTACAGACAGCAGCGGCATTAGGTGCTCGCTTGTCTCCGGGATCTCGATCACGTGGTCGGCCATGGCCGGGATGGTCGTGTCGCCTTCGGTTACAATGGCGATGATCTTGCCTTTGCGGGCTTTTACTTCCTGCACGTTCGATACGATCTTCTCATAAGAACTGTCCTTCGTGGCGATTACCACCACCGGCATCTGCTCGTCGATCAGGGCGATCGGGCCGTGCTTCATCTCGGCGGCAGGGTAGCCTTCCGCGTGGATGTAAGAAATCTCCTTCAGCTTCAGCGCGCCTTCCAGGGCAACCGGGAAGTTGTAGCCACGGCCCAGGTAAATGCAGTTGGGGGCGTCCTTGTACTGCTCGGCAATCTCCACGATCTGGTCGTTCAGCTTCAGCGCCTCCTCCACCTTGGCAGGGATGGTTTCCAGCTCCACCATCAGCTCATGGAGCTTGGTGGTCTCCAGGGTGCCGCGTTTGCTGCCGATGATCATGGCGATGAGCGTGAGGACGGTCACCTGTGCCGTGAAGGCCTTGGTGCTGGCCACACCGATCTCCGGTCCGGCGTGCGTGTAAGCACCAGCGTCTGTTGCTCTTGCAATAGAGGAGCCCACCACGTTACAGATACCGAAGATCGTAGCGCCCTTCGCCTTGGCCAGCTCCAGCGCCGCCAGCGTGTCAGCCGTCTCACCGGACTGCGATATGGCGATAACGATGTCTTTCTCGTTGATGATCGGGTTGCGGTAACGGAACTCAGAGGCGTACTCCACTTCCACCGGTATCCGCGCCAGGTCCTCGATCAGGTACTCGGCCACCAGACCGGCGTGCCAGGAGGTGCCGCAGGCCACTATAATGATTCTGTCAGCGTTTACGAACTTATTTTCGAACTCGCGGATACCCGACATCATCAGGTGGTTGCTCTCGGCAATCATGCGGCCGCGCATGCTGTCCAGGATAGAGCGCGGCTGCTCGAAGATCTCCTTCAGCATGAAGTGCTCATAGCCGCCTTTCTCGATCGACTCCAGCTCCATCTCCAGGTGCTGCACGTACGGCGTCTGCTTCACGTCTTCCTTGGTGCGGATGTCCAACTCCCCGTTGTTGATGATCGCCAGCTCGTAATCATTCAGGTATACTACCTCGTTGGTATACTCGATGATCGGAGTAGCGTCTGATGCCAGGAAATACTCGCCCTCGCCAATACCCACTACCAGCGGGCTGCCTTTGCGTGCCGCAATCAGCTGGTTCGGGCTGTCTTTGGCCAGTACCACAATCGCGTAAGCACCAACCACCTCGTGCATGGCCAGGCGCACGGCCTCCGGCAGCGTGCAGTCGTTGTTCGTTCGGATGTCCTCGATCAGGTTAATGAATACCTCCGAGTCAGTGTCCGACTGGAACGTATGGCCTTTCTCGAGCAGGAGCTTTTTAAGAGAAGCATAGTTCTCGATAATGCCATTATGAATAATGGCGATGTTGCGCGAGGTGGAGTAATGCGGGTGCGCGTTCACATCGTTCGGCTCACCATGGGTGGCCCAGCGGGTGTGACCCATGCCAATGTTGCCGTGCGTGTCCTGCTCAGCAATAAAGGCCTCCAGTTCGGCTACTTTGCCTTTCCTCTTGTAAACATTCAGGTCGCCGTTCATCAGCGCGATGCCCGCACTGTCGTACCCGCGGTACTCGAGCCTCTTCAGGCCCTTGATAATAATTGGGCTCGCCTCCCGATGCCCAACGTAAGCTACAATTCCACACATAGATTTTCTTTATTTTCTCTCATAGAAACACATAGGTAACTGCAAATGTACCTATTTCTTGTATATCTGTATCACTTCTCTCCTTTACCTTTGTGTTTTCTGTTGCGGCCTGTGCGCTAACTGTCATTTAGACAGGTGCTTATGCGAAACAAAAAAGGCTGCCGCTTTATCACAAAAATGTAATATAAGCGGCAGCCTCTTGTAATATTGTTTTACCCCTTTCTTTCCAAGAATACCCCTTACACTTCTATCGTTTACGCAGAGTGCAAAAAAGGGGTGAAGGGTGAATGGATTTATTTACTTAATTCGTTATACAAATTATAGTAATTATCCAGAAGAGTGTCGTCGGCGCAAACAGTGCTGATAGTCTTCTTCTTCATAAAGTCAGAGAATAGGGCGTTGATGTTATCGCTGAAATCCTCGTTTGTCTTGATAACTGCATCGGCATACTCCATTCCGCACTTAATAAAGGCATTCGTATCGGCAGACTCCAGGTGCGTCAGCATGCTGTCGTCAATGTCCAGCATCTTCACCTTCTCCAGCAAATCCTCGCTAAACTTGTGCGTATAGCTGTTGTTGTACACGGTGAACATCGACTTGGAATCTTTAAAGATAGGATCCTTCTTGTACGTGGTTTTCAGGTACATCGGGATCAGGCCCGTCATCCAGTCGTTGCAATGCACAATGTCCGGGGCCCAGCCCAGTTTCTTCACCGTCTCCAGTACACCCTTGCAGAAGAAGATGGCGCGCTCGTCGTTGTCCTGGTGGAATTTGTTGTTCTTGTCCACGAAAACCGACTTTCTGTGGAAATAATCTTCGTTATCAATAAAATAAACCTGTAGCTTCGCATTTGGGATAGAGGCTACTTTGATAACTAAGGGTTTTTCATCGTCACCCACGGCGATGTTGATGCCCGACAGACGCACCACTTCGTGCAAACGGTTCTTGCGCTCGTTAATGAGGCCGAACCGCGGAACAAAGATCCGGATCTCCATCCCTCGCTCCTGCATACCCTGCGGCAGTGTCTGTAAAAACTCTGCTACTTTCGTGGTTTGTAAGAAGGGATTGATCTCGGTGGCGGCGTAAAGGATTCGCAATTTTGACATGGGTATGGAATTAAGATTTTAATAAGCAACAGTATAGGGTCGTGCAAAATTAGTATTTTTTATTCTGATTTTCAATTTAAAACGCTGTAACTTACTTTTGCCGGGTTTACAAGAGCATCCTTACAACACACACCACCGACATGGAAGTTATAGAGCGGGTCAGTATCATCCGGGATCGTATGCAGGCCCTGCGCTGCAGCGGCAAACGCATCGGCTTCGTGCCAACCATGGGCGCCCTGCACGAGGGGCACCTGCAGCTGCTGCGTGCTTCGGCGCAGGAGAACGACGTTACCGTTTGCAGCATCTTCGTAAATCCGACCCAGTTCAACAACCCCGACGATTACAGGCTATACCCCCGCACCCTGGAGCAGGACACCGCGCTGCTGAGATCAGTTGGCTGCGACATTCTGTTTGCCCCGCATGCAGAGGAGGTATATGCACAACAGTCGTTGCTGCAGTTTAGTTTCGGCCCTTTGGAAGCCGTGATGGAAGGGGAGCACCGTCCGGGACACTTCAACGGGGTGGCCACCGTGGTAGGCAAGCTTTTCCACTTTGTGCAGCCGCACCGCGCCTACTTCGGGCAAAAGGACCTGCAGCAGGTGGCGGTTGTGAAGCAGCTGGTGCAGGGGCTGAGCTTTGGTGTGGAGGTGGTGCGCTACCCGACCATCCGTGAGGAGGACGGGCTGGCGATGTCGTCGAGGAACAAGCGCCTGGAGGCAGGACAGCGGCAGGTGGCCACCATGCTTCACGGCGCGCTGCAGCTGGCCAAAGAACAGCTCGTCAAGAAGCCCGTTTATACGATTAAAGCGACCGTGGAAGCTTACCTGACAAGTGCAAATGAGATAAGGCTGGAGTACTTCGAGATCGTGCACCCCGATACGTTGCAGCCGCTGGCGGAGGTGCAGCCGGGGCAGGAGGCGGCGTTGTGCATCGCCGCCTATGTGGGTCCCGTTCGCCTGATCGACAACATCCTGGTGAATCTAAACGGGGGGCAGATTGTTGAGGGGGAAGAGAGACAATAAGCAGCTGAAAGCGTTGGTAGTTATTATGCAGCCAATTGTCTAACTTTGCGCTCCATTACAAATTACACCATGTATATTGAGGTTTTAAAATCCAAAATCCACCGTTGTAAGGTTACGCAGGCAGAACTGCACTATGTTGGCAGCATCACTGTAGATGAGGACCTGATGGACGCTGCTAACATCGTGGAGAATGAGAAAGTACAGATTGTGAACATCAACAACGGAGAGCGCTTCGAGACCTATGTGATCAAGGGCGAGCGCGGCACCGGCACCATCTGCCTGAACGGCCCCGCGGCCCGTAAGGTGCAGGTGGGCGATGTGGTGATCATCATCTCTTACTGCAGCATTAAATTTGAAGATGCTAAAAGCCATACGCCTACGCTGGTGTTCCCGGACCAGCACAACCGCCTGGTATAACCCCTCTGCATGAATAAACTGCTCTCGTTTCTGAAGTACGTGCTGCTGCTGGGGGTGTCCGCATTCCTGATGTGGTACGCACTTAAGGAGCTGGACTTCCAGAAAATGTGGGCAGAGTTCCAAAACGCAGACTATGGCTGGGTGATGGTGTCGGTGCTGATGGGCGTGCTGGCCTACCTGAGCCGGGCCATGCGCTGGCAGATGCAGATAAGGCCCACCGGCCACAACCCACCGCTCCGCAACACCTACAACGCCATGATGGTGGGGTACGTGGCCAACCTCGTGCTGCCCCGGATGGGGGAGGTGATGCGTTGTACGATGCTTCGCCGCTCCGATAACGTGCCAATTAATACTGGCTTCGGCACCGTGATAGCAGAGCGCATCATTGACATGGTAATGCTGCTGCTGGTGGTGGGACTCACCTTCCTGATAGAGTTCGGCCGCATCCGCGACTTTTTCCTAAGCCTCTTTACCGACAAGTATACGAACCTGGAGCAAAGTATAAGCTCGCTGTACTGGGCGTTCTGGGTAATACTTATTTTGACCACGGCGATGCTGTTTATTGGCCTGCGCTACCTAAGCCTGCTGCGCAAGAACGTATACTTCCGAAAGGCGGTGCGTTTCGCCAAAGGCATGCTGAAAGGTGTGTTTAGCATTACGAAGCTCGAGAACCAGCCTGCTTTCTGGGGCCACACCGTGTTTGTCTGGCTGATGTACTACGGCATGAGCCTGGCCGTATTCTACGCGCTCCCGGCCACTGCCGGGTTGGGCTGGGGCGCTGCGCTCTCTGTGCTGCTGGCGGGTACGCTGGGCATGGCGGCGCCGGTGCAGGGCGGCATTGGCGTGTACCACCTGATGGTGCAGGCTACCTTGCTGCTCTACGGCGTGCCCAAAGAGGCCGGCATGGCCTACGCACTGCTGGCCCATACTTCGCAAACACTTTTGGTAGTTGTAATGGGAGTGATTAGTTTTATGGCAAGTATGCTGGGCCGCTCAAAGCAGGTAACACAGCAAAGCCATACTTCTGTCAATGCCCATGAACTCAAAAGATAAGATCTATACCCTTCCGCACCTGCTGGAGCAGGTGCAAAGCTGGCGCAGTCAAGGCCAGAAAATCGTTTTTACCAACGGCTGCTTCGACCTGCTGCACCTGGGCCACGTCGATTACCTGGAAAAGGCGAAACATCTTGGCGATAAGCTTGTTTTGGGGTTAAATACGGATGCCTCTATCAGCCGTATAAAAGGGCCCAGCCGCCCGTTGCAGGACGAAATGTCACGCGCGCGCGTTATGGCATCCCTTTTGTTTGTAGATGCCGTAGTGCTCTTTAACGAAGAAACGCCGCTGGAGCTAATCAAGGCTGTACAACCGGATATACTGGTAAAAGGCGATGACTATGCTGTAGAGCAGATTGTGGGGCATGAGGTGGTGCAGGCCCGCGGCGGAGCGGTAAAGACCGTGCCGCTGGTAAAAGGCTACTCCACCACCAACATCGTAAAGAAAATAGAAGACAACAATAACGCTAAATAACCTACGTAAAGACTATGCTCGGAATATATTTTATAGGTATTGTATTCATGCTGATCAGCATGGGAGTAAGTGCCCGGCTGAAAAGCAAGTTTAAGAAATACTCCCAGACGCCGCTGAGCTCTGGCCTGAGTGGCCGGGAGGTGGCGGAGATGATGCTGCGCGATAACGGCATCACAGACGTGAAGGTGATGTCGGTGGCGGGCCGCCTGACGGACCACTACAACCCGGCTGACAAGACTGTGAACCTGAGTGAGTATGTGTACGAGGCCCGTAGTGCCGCCGCCGCCGCTGTGGCGGCCCACGAATGCGGGCACGCTGTGCAGCATGCCAGGGCCTATAGTTTCCTGAAGTTCCGCTCGGCCATGGTGCCTGCGCTTAGTATCGCCTCGCGCTACATGCAGTGGATCATCCTGATCGGTATCCTGATGATACAGGCTACCCCTGTGCCGTTGGCGATAGGTGTGGCGCTGTTTGGCCTTACTACGCTGTTTAGCTTTATCACCCTGCCGGTGGAGTTTGACGCGAGCAAGCGTGCCCTGGCCTGGATAGACCAGCGTGGCATTGTAACCACACAGGAGCATGCGATGGCAAAAGACGCCCTGAAGTGGGCCGCCCTTACCTACGTGGTGGCTGCCCTTGGCTCGCTGGCCACGCTGCTGTACTACGTGTCGCTGCTGATGGGACGCCGCGAATAAGGAATGTCTCATCTGCCGGATCATACGAGCGCCGCCTTTGCTTTTGCACTGGCGGCGCTTTCTTATTGCACGTTTTCGGAACAGGCTTTGGTAAAAATATGAACAAATCAGAGGTTCTCTGCAACATTTATTAGCATATCAGGTTGAATTAATGCAACTGAATTTCATAGTTTTGTACCGGAATTAAAAATAATCAAATATCATCCTTTAGATAATAAACCATGAATTTTGAACTAACAGAGGAACACTTGGCGGTGCAGGCTGCCGCACGCGATTTTGCCCAGACCGAACTGCTTCCAGGCGTTATTGAGCGCGACGAGCACCAGAAGTTCCCGGCTGAGCAAGTCAAAAAGATGGGTGAGCTGGGCTTTTTAGGTATGATGGTAGACCCGCAGTATGGCGGTGGCGGCATGGACACAATTTCTTACGTGCTGGCCATGGAAGAGATCTCTAAAGTAGATGCTTCTGCCTCTGTGGTGATGTCTGTGAACAACTCGTTGGTGTGCTGGGGCCTTGAGAAGTTCGGTACGGAGGAGCAGAAGCAGAAATACCTGCCCAGGCTGGCTACCGGCGAGATTATCGGTGCTTTCTGCCTTTCTGAGCCGGAAGCGGGTTCAGATGCCACCTCACAGCGCACCACAGCCGAAGACAAAGGAGATTATTATCTTTTGAATGGTACTAAAAACTGGATAACGAACGGTAGTACGGCATCCGTTTACCTTGTAATAGCACAAACCTACCCCGAAAAAGGACATCGTGGCATAAATGCACTGATCGTTGAGCGTGGTATGGAAGGCTTTACAGTAGGATTAAAGGAAAATAAATTAGGAATTCGTGGGTCTGATACCCACTCTTTAATGTTTTCTGACGTAAAAGTACCAAAAGGGAATAGGATTGGTGAAGACGGCTTCGGATTTAAGTTTGCGATGCAAACACTGGCTGGAGGACGCATCGGCATCGCATCCCAGGCCTTGGGCATCGCTTCAGGAGCCATGGAGCTTGCCTTGAAATACGCCAAGGAGCGTAAGGCCTTCGGTGTGGAGATCGCCAAACACCAAGCTATACAGTTTAAACTGGCCGATATGGCAACAAACATCGAGGCTGCCCGCTTGTTGTGTCTACAGGCCGCATACGACAAAGATGCCCACCGCGACTATGGCATGTCTGGTGCAATGGCTAAACTATTTGCCTCTAAAGTAGCGATGGAAACAACCGTGGAAGCAGTGCAGATACATGGCGGTTACGGTTTCGTAAAAGAGTACCATGTGGAGCGTCTGATGCGTGATGCTAAGATCACACAAATTTACGAAGGCACTTCTGAGATACAGAAAATAGTAATTTCGAGAGAAATGCTGAAGTAAGAAAGGGTCTAAAAGTCTGTTTCCATGTGAATTGAGCTATAGATAGTCTTTATCGAATTAAAATAAAATTTAAAATTAATTTTGAAGTTTATAAAGATTAGTCTTAGCTTTAGGCCAAAATTAAAGGGTTTACAGTATAAAAGTTAGTTGGTAACACACATGGAAGATTACAATAAGATTATTGAGTCGCTTGGGGTGCGATTCATTAAGGCTAAGAATCTGGTGTTGCAGCAGCCGTTTACGGTGCGCAACTACTACGATGTAGGTAATAATTTGATCCTGCTGCACAAGGGCAGTATCTTTTTCGGTGACGAGGAACAGGCGGTAGAAGAAGGGGAACTTCTATTCATACCTGGTGGCCGCAGCACCAAAGTTACCTATGGCCCGTCTGGTGAAGGAAAGTCCATCACAAATGACGACCTGATCACGAACAGAGAGAAGTTCTTCAGAAGCAACAACGACCTGGACCTGATCGGTGACGCTGAGGAAAGCCACAGCTATGTGAGCTTTGAGGCTAAAGTATTTGATTCGGTTAACTTCTTTGCATCGCTGGATCTGCCTGCGTTCCTTATATCTAACAACACCAAACTCGCCAACCTGGTGATTAAAGTGGTGGAGGAGAACATGCAGGAACTACCGGGCAAAGAGCGCCTGATCAACCTGTACACAGAGCAGATCGTGGTGGAGATTGTTCGCCACATCCTGAAGAACAGAATGTTTGTGGAGCAGCTGGCAACGAACAGCACGTACTTTAAAGATCCTCGCCTGATTGACCTGTTCAACTACATCAAGGAGAACCTGGGTGGCGACCTGTCGAACAAAGTGCTTTCTAACGTGGCCAATGTGTCGGAGGATTATGTAGGCCAGTACTTTAAAATGCTGACCGGTATTAACCCGCAGGACTACATTGAGTACCAGCGTATGGAGCGTGCTGTGTTCCTGCTGCGCACTACCAAGAAAAGCATCCGCGAGATCGGTAAAGAGGTAGGTTACAAAGACACGGCTTACTTCTGCCGCCGCTTTAAGATGATGTTTGGTATACCTGCCGGTAAGATGCGCCGTCGCGAATCAGCGATGAACATCTAAGGCAACGTTATACGAAGCTACAAGAGAAGAAACCTCGGCCAGAAAGCCGGGGTTTTTTTCTATGTGGTTACCAATCACGATCAGGTCGGCGCCCGCCTCCAGGGCCGCCGCTGCCTTTCCGGCGGTGTCGATTCCGCCGCCGATGATGATGGGGAGTTCCACGGCTTCGCGCACGGCTGCGATCATCTCGGCAGAAACGGGCTTCATGGCTCCGCTGCCCCCGTCCAGGTAGATATACCGTAGCCCGAGCAGTTCGCCAGCCATGGCGGTGCAGGCGGCAATGGCCGGTTTGTCGTAAGGGATGGGTGTGGTGCCGCTCATGTACGAGGCAGTGGTCTGCCGGCCGGTGTCGACCAGCATATAACCGGTAGGGTATACCTGTAACTGGCTGGCTTTAAGAATGGGTGCCGAGATCACGTGATGGCCGATCAGGAATTCGGCGTTGCGGCCCGAGATGAGCGAGAGCAGCAGGATGCCGTCAGCCTGCGTGTCGATGTGTTGGCTGCTGCTCGGGAAAAGTATAACCGGAACGTTGCTGTGCTTTTTCAGGAGGGCGATGATGCCCGCCTGGTTCTGGGAGGTGATGAGGCTGCCGCCAACGAAGAAAAAATCCACAGGGTGGGTCTCACTCAGGGCGATAAGGTTCAGGCAGGAAGCCTCTGTCAGGTTGTCTGGGTCGAGCAGCACGGCAAAGTGCTTCCTGCCTGCGTTAAATGATTGTCTTGGGCTATGGCTGTTAAATGGCATCCTTCTCCGGAACGATATACTCGGTTGTCTCTATCTCAGTAACCGCTACTACAGGCTCAGCTACAGTAGGCTTAGCTGCAATATCGTTATTTTCAGAGACACTGTTTAAGTATTCTTCCAGCTTTTTGGTGGCATATAGCACCAGCAGGGCCATAGCCTGCTGCGTCAGGGCCGTGCCCAGCTTCGATTTCAGGAACGGCTCAGGCTTTTTTTTTACGCCCTCGGCATGGTAGACGTTCGGCATTTGCTCCGACGACAAGGTATAGGCATCCTCCTGCTCATGCACGTAAGAGTCGTAGTCGATCAGCGGGGTGGACATGTGGGCCGGGTACGCTGCGGCCACAAACGTGCCGCGCGACTCGTTCTTACCCTTTTTGCCGGCCTTGGCTTTCTTGCCTGGTTTTCCTTTTTTTTTGCCGCCGGAGAACATGCGCTTCACCAGCCACCCGGCCAGCAGCACGCCGCCCACCATGGCCGCTTTTTTGCCGATATCCTGCCCCTGCGACTTGATCTGGTCCACGTCGCCCATCAGCGCTCTTTTATACTCCTCCTTCTGCCGCTCTAAAAACTCACGCTCGTTGTCAAATAATGGGTTGTTAAGCTCGCTCATATATGTTTTTCTCGTTTGTCTGATTTATAGATGGTGTTATCAAAAGCCTTATCAGCCACATCCTGGAACACTTTTTTATCCAGCCCCACTACAAGTATAACCAAAAGTATGATGTAGAAGAGCGCCACAATGCCAAAGCCCCAGAAAGAGCTGTCGAGGAGGTGATTGAGCAGCAGGCCCAGGAAAATGTTTAAAAAGATAAGAACCATGAAGGCGATAACCCCCAGCAGGACGCCGTGCATGGTGCCTACAAGGGCGGCCTTTAGCTTTTCCTGTATCTCCAGACGTATAATGTCTATGCGGGTATCCACGTACCCCATCAGGTTCTCCATGAGGTGGGGGTTCCGCTCGCGGGTTCCGTTATCTTCTTGTTGTAGAGCCATGTTTCTTTTTCTGCTTTTTTTAATACTTGTTCTGTATACGAGGGTAGATAAAAAAATTTACGTAAAGTATAACTTGTTAAGTCTGTCGTACGGATTTTGAGGTTAATTGTATAGGTTTAGTTAAATTTAAGACGGATCTTACTTAAAGATTGATACCTGCTTGAACCATAACCACTACCAAGTATTAGGTGTAAGCCAAACGGCCACGACACAGGAGGTGAAGGCGGCATACAAGCGGCTTGCCATTAAGTATCACCCCGACAAGAATCCGGGCAATATGCTTGCCGAGGAGCTATTTAAGCAGGCGAACGCGGCCTACCAGGTGCTGTCTAACCCAAGCAAGCGGGCTCTCTATGACCTTCGGCTGCAGTACCAGCGCGAGCAGCAGCATCGTGCCGTCATGCAGCACCAGCCGCGGCGCTACGACCCACGCCATTATACCACGCGCGAGCCGGCCGGCGTAAGCGAGCGGCACTACAAGAAGCGCGAACCCAAGAGTGGCAGCTTCTCGCGCAAAGACTGGTACATTACGCTGGCTTTTGCAGGAGGTCTGATACTTTTCAGCTTGCTGCTAAAAACAGTGATGGACCACATTGCCGGTGAAGACAAGTATAAGACAGCCCTTACCTACATTGCCGACGGCAAGTACACCAGCGCCCATCGCCTGCTTACGGATGCCATCCACTTTATACCCGACAAGGCTGCCGCCTACGAGGCCCGCGCCATGATCGAGCTGGATGTGTACGAGAATTATACTTCGGCCCTGCAGGACCTGAACAAGACGATCTCGCTGCAGGAGGAGCCCTCGGCGCAGGTGTACTACATGCGTGGTCGCAGCCTGCAGCAACTGGAGCAGTACCAGCAGGCAGAGGAGGACCTGACCAGGGCGCTGGAGCTGAACGACAGGCTCTGGCAGGCCCACCTGAAACGCGGGGAGATCCGCCTTTTTTACCTGCACAAGTATGAAGACGCTATCGCGGACCTTAGCACGTTCCTGCGGAACAGCAGCACCAGACCAGAGCAGGTGGAGGCGCTGACCTTCAGGGGTTTTGCCTACTATAAACAAGGGCAGTTGGGGCAGTCGGAGCAGGACTACCGCGCAGGGCTTATCGCCGATAAAGAGAATGGCCGCCTGTACTACCTGTTGGGGCGCACCGAACTGGAGCAGCAGCAGGCAGATTCCGCCTGCGTGCATTTCTCCAAAGCCTATGATTTGGGCTACAGTGCCGCGCTGCTGGAGCTACGGGCCAGGTGCCAACCTTAATCCAGCTCAAGGGTTCTCTTCCTGAACTTTTCGCTGTCCCGGTCCTGAGCGCCGATATGTACGGCTGCCATCTCGCCTTTGCTATCCAACAGATAGCTCCCGTATACTTGTTTTCAAGGGCAGTTGGTCTGGTGATAAAGTATAAAAATCAGCCCGGAAGGCATCCTGCCGGTTCTACAACTGTAGGGGCGGAAAGAAAGTATAGCAAGTGCAGTTGGGGAGGGCATAAAAACAAAAAACCCTCACCGGTTAAAGTGAGGGTTTCTGGTGGTGATGATTGGAATCGAACCAACGACACAAGGATTTTCAGTCCTTTGCTCTACCAACTGAGCTACATCACCAGCTCTTGTTGTGTCCCCTTATTCCGAAAGGGTATGCAAAAGTAGTAACCAATTTTGAAGTAGCAAACATTCATCAGAAAAATATTTTAATAAAGTGCGCCAGCATACATATTTCTGAGGATTCTACTATCTTTATCTATAAATTAGTATGTATAACGAATAATTTGCCGTGATAGGAATAGAGAACATCATCTTTTTAATTGTGGCTGCCGTTGGCATCGGGCTGTTTGTGTGGCAGATCCGAAAGATCCGCAAGAACGTTCTGATGGGCCGCGACACTGATCTGGCCGATAATCCGTCGGAGCGCATCAATAAAACTTTGCTGGTGGCGTTCGGGCAGCAGAAAATGTTTAAGCGCATGCTGCCGGCGGTGCTGCACCTTTTCGTGTACGTGGGCTTTATCGTCATCAACATCGAGGTGCTCGAGATCCTGATCGACGGCATCTTCGGCACCCACCGGGTACTGGGTTTCGTTGGCCCCCTCTACAGTGGCCTGATGGCGCTGAACGAGATACTGGCCGCGCTGGTGATCATTGCCTGCGCCATGTTCCTGTGGCGCCGTAACGTGACGAAGGTGCCGCGCCTGGCGACTGGCGTGGAGATGCGTGCCTGGCCGAAGATGGACGCTAATGTGATCCTGATCACGGAGATTGTGCTGATGCTGGCGCTGTTCGTGTTTAACATTGCCGACCTGAAGCGGGTGCTGCTGGCAGGGGAGGAAGTGGTGGGCGCTTACCCGGTAAGCCATTTCTTTGTAGATATCTTCGGCGAGGACCCGGACCAACTCTACATCATTGCCAAGGTAGGCTGGTGGTTCCACATCCTGGGCATCCTGGCCTTCATGAACTACCTGCCTAGCTCCAAGCACTTCCACATCATCATGGCCTTCCCGAACGTGTACTACTCCAAGCTGCTGCCTAAGGGTAAGTTCACCACCAACCCGGCTATTACGCACGAGATCAAGGCCATGCTGGACCCAAGCTACCAGCCGCCTGCCCCGGAGGTAGACGCCGAGGGCAACCCGGTGATGCAGCGCTTCGGAGCCAAGGATGTGGAGGACCTGACCTGGAAGCAGCTGATGGACTCCTATACGTGTACCGAGTGCGGCCGCTGCACTTCGGTGTGCCCGGCTAATATTACAGGCAAGCTGCTCTCGCCGCGTAAGATCGTGATGGATACCCGCGACAGGATGGAGGAGAAAGGCGAGCATCCGGCAATCTTTGCCCCGAACCACTACAAGGAGATGGGCGTGGAGCGCATGGAGACAACCGAGGAGAAAACGTTGCTGCGCGGGTATATCACCCCGGAGGAGCTGTGGGCCTGTACGACCTGCAACGCCTGCGTGGAGTCCTGCCCGGTCAACATCGACCAGCTGTCCACGATCATGGACCTGCGCCGCTTCCTGGTGCTGGAGGAGTCGGCCGCGCCGGCCTCGCTTAATGCCATGTTCACCAACATCGAGAACAACGGCGCTCCGTGGGCCTTCCCGGCCTCCGACCGCTTTAACTGGGCCGACGAGCTGTATGTGCCAAGTAAAAATTAATTGTTGATTGCTTATTGTTAATAGCTTTATCGTTGCGTGTTGATCAGATGAATTGCAGAAGTATAGCAATCATCAATCAACAACCAACAATCAAATAATCAGATGGAAGAGAATAAGAGATTAGTGAAAGTGCCGACCATGGCCCAGATGGCTGCGAATGGCGAAGAGCCCGAGATCCTTTTTTGGGTAGGCTGCGCCGGCGCTTTCGACGACCGTTATAAGCGAGTTACCCGCGCCTTTGTGCAGATCCTGGAGCACGTGGGCGTAAAGTATGCCGTACTGGGCACCGAGGAAAGCTGCACCGGCGACCCGGCCAAGCGTGCCGGCAACGAGTTTTTGTTCCAGATGCAGGCGCTTACCAACATTGAGGTGCTCAATGCCTACAACGTGAAGAAGATCGTGACGGCCTGCCCGCACTGCTTCAACACGATAAAGAATGAGTACCCGGACCTGGGTGGCAACTATGAGGTGATCCACCACTCCACGTTTCTGCAGCAGCTGATAAACGAGGGCAAGGTGAAAGTACAGGGAGGCGAGGCCTTCAAAGGCAAGCGCATCACGTTCCACGACTCCTGCTACCTGGGCCGCGCCAACGATATTTACGAGGCGCCGCGCGACGTGCTGGCTGCCCTGGACGCCGACCTGGTGGAGATGAAGCGCAGTCGCGCCAACGGCCTGTGCTGCGGTGCCGGTGGTGCCCAGATGTTCAAGGAGCCGGAGCCGGGTAAAAAAGACATCAACATCGAAAGAACAGAAGAGGCCCTGGCCACGTTGGGAGCCGGTAATGGCGTGATTGCAACTGCCTGCCCGTTCTGCATGGTGATGATGAATGATGGTGTGAAGAACAAGGACCAGGAGGAAAGCGTAAAAGTGTTCGATATCGCCGAACTCATCGCCCAGGCAGAAGGGCTTTCGAAGTAATTGTTGGTTGCTGATTGTTACTTGCTGTGAAGTATAAATTTCATTGAGCGATTAACAAATAAGCAATCAACAACTAACAATCAATAATTAAGAATATGTACATTCCGTTTGATCAACTGCCCTCGCAGGCGCGTATCTGGATTTACCAGGCCAGCCGACCGTTAACGGAGACAGAACAGACTGAAATAAAGCCGGTTCTGGAACGTTTTGCTACAGAGTGGAGTAGCCACGGAAAAGGCCTGCAATCCTCGGCAACGCTGCTGCACGGGCGTTTTCTGGTACTGGCCAACAACGAGGAGGCCACCACCGCCAGCGGTTGCTCCATAGATGCCTCGGTAAGGTTTGTGCGGGAACTGGAGCAGCAATTAGGCATTTCCTTTATGGACCGCACGCAGCTGGCCTTCCTGAACGAGGGGGAGGAAGTGGAGTTGATAAGTATGCCGGAGCTGAAAGCCAAAGTGGCCACCGGCGACATCAACAGGAATACGTTATACTTTGATACGCTTATAACCAATTACGGGGAGCTGCAGCAGGCATGGCCACGGCCGGCCGGCAACAGCTGGCTCTCCCGCTATTTCTGATCCGGCTAACCTTAACCATACTTGTTCATGCACAACATGCCTTCACTAAAGCCTCTGGCGAAACAACTGCAACAAACCGGTTTTATAGTGCTGTTCCTGCTGCTGCTCAGCGGCTGCGGCGCCAGCCAATACCTTAGCAAGGGCGACAAGCGTTTTGGGCAGGAAGAGTATGAGCGGGCCATCGAGTTCTACAAGCAGGCGCTGGGCAGTGCCGCTAATGCCGGCGAGGTAAACTATAAGATCGCAGAGGCCTACCGGCGCTCCAACCGCCTGGCCGAGGCTGAGCCATACTATAAAGCTGCGCTGGATGCCAACTACCGCAAAGAGGATGCTTACTTCTACTACCCGCTGGCCCTGAAGGCGAACGGCAAGTATGAAGAGGCGCTGCGCCGCATGAGCGAGTATGTGCAGGTGGCCACCAGTCCGCAGTTGCGCTCTATGGCGGTGCGCGAGCTGGAGAACCTGCAGCAGCTGAACGAGATCATGGGCCTGGGCGAGCGCTTCAAGGTGCAGAACCTGGAGGCGCTGAACACCGAGGGCTCTGAGTTTTCTCCGTACGTGCAGGGCAACGAGTTGATCTTCTCCTCCACACGCGGTCCCGGCAAAGAGTACCTGGGCAATGGCGAGGGGTTTCTGGATATCTTCACCACCACCCTGACCGACTCTGCCGCAGAGATGGGAGGGGCCGTGCACAAGTATGAAAGCATCAACAACGAAGAGTTGCACGAGGCCTTTGCCACCTTTGCCAACGATGGCGCCACCATGGTGTTTGCCCGCGGTAACGAGGGTACTAAGAAAGGCCGCCGCAACGTGGACCTGTTTGTGTCGAACCGTCGCGCCAACGGCTGGACCGAGCCGAAGCTGCTAAGTATAAACGACCCCGAGGCCTGGGATTCCTCACCCGCTTTCACACCCGATGGCAAGACGTTATACTTCTCCTCCAGCCGCAGAGGGGGCCTGGGGGGTACCGATATCTACAAATCAACCTTAGACGATAACGGGCGCTTCACGGCCCCCGAGAACCTGGGCCCGGACATTAACACGGCAGGCAACGAGAGCTTTGTGTCGGTAGGGCCGGACGGCACGGTGTACATTGCCTCCGACGGCTTACCTGGCCTGGGCAACCTCGACCTGTTCCGCATCGAGAATGGCAAGCCAGTAAACATGGGCAGGCCGGTCAACTCGCCGGGCGATGACTTTGGAATGCACTTTGTGAATGAGCAGTCTGGCTTCTTCTCGTCTAACCGCGAGGGCGGCAAGGGCGGTGATGACCTCTACCGCTTTGTGCGCAGCGACCGCAAGCTGGTGAAGTTCTTTGTGGATGGCACGCTGTACCAGCAGCGCGAAGGCGCCCGCCAGCGCACCACCGTGCCAAACAACACTGTAAGGCTGCAGGATGAGGCAGGCAAGCAAATAGCCATGGCCAGCACCGATGCCGAGGGTAAGTTCTCCTTCCCGCTTGATTCTGCCTCAACATACTTCCTGATAGCTGAGAAGCCGAATTTCTTTACGGCCCGCCAGCGCATTACCACCGTAGGTAAAATGCCGGCGCAAAGCGAGCTAAAGGACCCGATGAACGAAGTGCGCCTGTCGGCCACGCTGGTGCTGAACGAGATTGTGAAAGAGAAAGCCATTGTGCTGGAGAACATCTTCTACGACTTCGACAAGGCCAACATCAGGCCGGACGCAGCCGAGGAACTAGACAAGCTGGTGCAGATCCTGCTGGATAACCCGGCCATCTCCATTGAGCTCAGTTCCCACACCGACTCCCGCGGCTCCGATGTGTATAACGAGGACCTGTCGCAGCGCCGTGCCGAGTCTGCCGTGGAGTACATCATCTCGAAAGGCATAGACCGCTCACGTATCACGGCCAAAGGCTACGGCGAGAGCCGCCCGGTAGTGAAAAACGCTAAAACCGAAGAACAACATCAGCGCAACCGCCGCACCGAATTCAAAGTGGTACGTATACAGGAGTAATCAGTGTAGCGCTACAATAGCGAGAGCCGCAGGAGTTTTATACTTCTGCGGCTCTTTGCATTTGTCTGGATCAGGGTTTATAGGGTGAAGGGATGAGCAGGGTTTTATACTACAGCTATACTTCAGCTGTACTTTATACTTGCTTCCTATTTCCGCTGGCGCGAGTTTGCAACCCAACTGGCTTGCAGAGCCATACTGTATACTTTGGCTATACTTGTTGGTTTATACTTCCGCTGGCGCAAGCGTCCGCTTGTGCCTTTTTATACTTTATACTTGAGCTATACTTCATTGTACTTGCATAGCCGCTGCTTCCTTCCACTTGAAACAAGTTATACTTTCTAGCAACCGCTGATCCTCTAGTTCCCACAAACCTACAGTTGCATCTCCTGCTTTGGAGCTCTCAAGCCCGAGAGGGCTCGCCTTCGGGCATCGCGCTGTGTTCCCTCCTGCGCCAAGGCGCTGCCGCTTGCGCGGCACCGGATCTCACAAGGCGCTCAACCCAAAGGCTGGGATCAGATTCGATAGCCGCTGCTTTGTAATCTCGACCCTTGGGAGAGATTTCTTTAGAATTCCCGTTAGATCTCTCACAGCTACGCTGGCTCTCTTCGGCTCCCGCCTCAAGAGTACTCGAGAAGGCAGGGAAAGGAGCAAGTATAATTCCCCTCCTCTGGACTAGCCAAAACGTGAGTTTTGAGCTAGCGAGCGTAGCTCTCAGGGGTGGGTTCACTCTTGTAGGGACAGGTCGCGACCTGCCCCTACAGGTATACCAGCAGCGGTGTAATTTATACTTCAGCCAAAGTAACAGCAGACTCCCCTCCTTGGATAAGGAGGGGTTAGGGGTGGTTGGACCCGGTATGATAAAGCTCCCTGCCCTGTTTTGGGGAAGGAACCCTCGATAAAGGGGAGGGCTGGGGAGGGGTAAACTACCTCCCCAGCGTATACTTCAGCCCAACCCCCAGCGTGTTCATGCGGGAATGGCCAAAGTATTCGAAGGTGTTTGTGTTTAGGCCGATGGCAGTAAAGCGGTAATCTAAAGAAATGGCCAGCGGCAGCCTCGGGAAAGTATACTCTATGCCCACAGAGCCCAGCAGCACCGCGCCAACTTCCATGTCCTGCTTTTCGTTAAACCGGTCGCGGGTGCCACCCACGGCGCCGATGCCCAGGCCAGCATAGGGCCTGATGCGGCTGGAGGTGAGCAACTGCGGCTGCCACAGGTAGTGCAGCGAGGCCTGGTAAGCCCCTTGGTAGTGCCACTGCCCCGCCTGCAGCTCCAGTGCCGACTGCGGCCGTATAAAGTGCTTCAGGCGGAGCTCGGTGTTAACGCCGGACGGGCCGCCCCAGGTGGTGCGGAAGCCGAGGGAGGTTCTGTAGGGCGCAACAGCCCCAGGCTTGGAAGAGGGGGCTTCAATGGTTTGCGCCAGCGCAGGGGCAGCAAGGCAGGAGAGGGCGCTCAGCAGCGGGAGCAGCAGTTTGGTTTTCATAGATACATTGTTTTATGGTGATACTTCTATATTATTGACCCCTGCCGTTACGCAATCGTTGCAACCCTCATCTTTTAAAGTATAAAAATGGCTGCTGCTGTCGCGAATGCCGTTCCCTTTGTTAAATTTGTAGGCAAATCATCCTGAACTATGGAAAACAGATATTTGCGTCGCGGCGTATCCGCCTCTAAGGAGGATGTGCACAACGCCATCAAGAACATCGATAAAGGACTATTCCCGAAAGCTTTCTGCAAGATTATCCCCGACGTGCTGACGGGAGACGAAGACTACTGTGCCATTATGCACGCCGATGGGGCCGGCACCAAGTCCGCCTTGGCTTACATGTACTGGAAAGAGACCGGCGACTTGAGCGTGTGGAAGGGCATTGCCCAGGATGCCGTGGTGATGAACACCGACGACCTGCTGTGCGTGGGCGCCACTGATAAGATCCTGCTTTCCTCTACCATCGGGCGCAACAAGAACCTGATTCCGGGGGAGGTGATTGCAGCTATCATCAACGGCACCGAGGAGGTGCTGCAGATGCTGCGCGACAACGGCGTGGGCATTTACAGTACCGGCGGCGAGACAGCCGACGTGGGCGATTTGGTGCGCACCATCATCGTGGACAGCACCGTAACGGCCCGCATGCGCCGCGACGAGGTGATCTCGAACCACACCATACAGCCGGGCGATGTGATCGTGGGCTTTGCCTCCTATGGGCAGGCTACTTACGAGACAGAGTATAACGGCGGCATGGGCAGCAACGGCCTTACCTCGGCCCGCCACGATGTGTTCCATAAGTACCTGGCCGCCTCTTACCCCGAGAGCTACGACCCCGAGCTGCCCGCTGACCTGGTATATTCCGGTAACAAGCGCCTGACGGATGTAGACAAGGAGACAGGCATGGAGATAGGAAAACTGGTGCTCTCGCCAACGCGTACGTATGCGCCCATTGTGATGGAGATTCTGAAGCAGCACCGCCAGCACATACACGGCATGGTACACTGCTCTGGCGGCGCCCAGACCAAGGTGCTGCACTTCACCGAAAAGGTACACATCATAAAAGACAACCTGCTGCCGGTGCCGCCGCTGTTCCGCATCATACAGGAGCAGAGCCACACCGACTGGAAGGAGATGTACAAGGTCTTTAACATGGGCCACCGCCTGGAGATTTACCTGCCCGAGGAGCACGCGCAGGACCTGATCAACATCTCAAAAAGCTTTGGCGTGGAAGCGCAGATCATCGGCCGCGTGAAGAAAAGCAAGACCAATGAGCTCACCATCCGCAGCCCGTACGGCGAGTTCTACTACGAAGGCTAAATTATACTTTACCTATACTTTGCAAGCGCCACAGGTACAGCACCTGTGGCGCTTTCTTTTTCTGGGGATGATGTGACAATATAAGGGTGAATTGTTGCTGTAAAAGTGTTTTTAGGTGCAGGAATGGCATTTATAAAGTATGAAACCGGGGAAGGAATCGCCAAAACCTATGTGACAGAAGCGGCTGGAATTTCCTTGTAATTATACTTTCATATAAGTATGTTTATAGATACTAAGTGCTAACGCTCCTCTTACTATACCTCAAATGAAAACACTCTTATTTCCTCTTCTGCTGCTCACATCATTAGCGGCAAAGGGCCAGTTAGTAGCCCCCAAAGACACTGCTAAAGCCAAACAGCTTTACATTGGGGTTACGGCAACTACCATGGGCTATAATCTCAAGTATAAACAGGAGCCTAAAGGTGGTGATATCCATACGTATGGGGTGCTGCATGTCGGCTTTAAGCTAAGCCCCAGAACAAGGGTGCAGGCTGGATTTTCTTACGGTACGGCCGAGATAGATCACAGCTATATTTATGTGGAGGCCGAGGATAGGCTGATCTATTATGATGAGGTGGCCCGCACCCGGGGTGTGGCCATGCCTATTACAGTGGAGTATAGGTTGTTCTACCCATTCAGGAAACTCCAGTTCTACGCAACAGGCATGTTCACACCTATCTACAGCACTACACGGTTGCAGAAAACAGAGAGCCGGGATGAGGTAACGACCATTACTTACGATGAGAATGCCTCCGGCTTTAATGCCTACCTCACAGCCGGATTTGGGATTGGGTATCCAGTAACAAAACGCTTGGACGCCTATTTTAACTACTACATGATCAGCCGGAGCATTAACAATGGGCTGAGGAGAAAAGATGAGTACCCCTATCCGGGCTCTTTAGCCATTGGCCTGAACTATAACCTCAACCTGAAACGGGAGAAGTAAAATACCTATGAAGACACTACTACTATTTTTAACCCTTGCCTTATCAACTTTAGCCGCTGTGGCACAAGTTCGACCTGATTCAGCCTCAGTGCCAGCCAAACGGTTTTACGTGGGCCTAGAGTTAAATAGCATTTCCTATAATATGTGGGACAATATTAAAAAGGTAGGAGGAGGTTTTACCCCTATTGCTCACGTGCATTTAGGCTACAGGTTAACCAAAAGAATGAATATACAGGCTGGGCTGACTTATGGTAGAGAAAAGGAAGACGTACTTTCCGGAATTTATTACGTGCAAAATGATACGATCATCAACTACTACAGAAGCAAGGATATTTACGGTGTAGCCATGCCGCTTACAGTGCAGTTTACGCCATTTAACCCCAATCGGAAGCTTCAACTATATGCCACTGCTTCATTTATACCTGTGATAGGTTCTGTTTGGCACCAATATTCTGAGGAATATGAAGGAAACAGAGTCATAACATTTGAAGTTGAAGATTCTGGTATATCTGCTGTTGCCACAGCAGGCCTACAGCTGAATTACAGAATCAGCAGCAGGTTAGAAGGCTACGGTAAAGCGAACCTGCTTTATAGGAATGTTGGGCAAGAAAGCGCATATGCCCGATCTGCTAAGTCTGTTGCGTTAGGTCTCAACTATAACCTCAACCTATAAAATAGCCTTAGTATGAAAACAAACTTCCTAATCCTTTTGCTGCTGCTTTCCTCGTTCGCAGCTGTGGCACAGCATGCCTCTTCACCGGACACTACAGAAAACAGATTCTTCGTCGGGATAGGGGTAAACAACACGCCATACCCGATCATGGGGGAGTTGAAGCATGAGTCCTTTAGTACTATCATGCCGATTGCGCATGCTAGTTTTGGGTACAAGCTAAACAAAAGAACAACTGTACAAATGGGGCTTGGCTACGGTGCCAATGAAATAAACGGGCACGGGACAGGTTCGCTACGAGATGGTGTATTAGGGAAGTTCTATAGATATCAACGTATCCGGGGAATAGTTACTCCCTTAACCTTAAGATGGACGCCCTTTCACCCCTACAAGAGGCTGCAAGTATATGCCAACGCCTCGCTTGCTCCTGTATTTGGCCACATGAAAACAAGGGCCACAGAAACCTATGATGAGGATGTAGTGGTGTTGTATGATGACAAATTCTATACGTTTGATTTGGTTGCCACGGCAGGCTTAACCCTCAATTACAGGCTCAGCAAGCGGATAGACCTTTATGCTGATGGCATCCTGTTCTACAAAAACTTTTACTTCGAGCAGCGCTCCAGCAGTCTTTACGAAGGTAAATCAGCGGGCATAGGGTTGAACTACAACCTTAACCTGAAGCGATAAAACTGCTTTAGAAATAAACTCTGGCACAATAATTGGCTTCAAGCAAGTATAAGCAAAAACCTATACTTGCCATGAGAAAGCTTCTACTACCGTTCCTGCTTGTGCTGCTGGCGCTGCCGGTTTGGGCACAGGCCTCCATACTTACTTTTACCGCCGAGCGCGGCGAGTCTTTTCAGGTTAGGGTGAATGGACGCACTCTTAACCGCTCCTTTACCAACTATGTGCGGCTGAATGATGTACGGCCGGGCGAGCATTATATCGAACTTCGCGTGCGCAGCCGGCACGGCGTGTATAAAATGGGGCAGAACATACTTGTGCCGCACGGGGTGGAGGCAAATTATGGCGTGCGTACCCTGGGCCGGAGCGGCAAGGCTTATCTCAAGCTGCTGAGCGAGGTGCCGCTGAGGCCGGTCATAATACCAGCCCCACCGCTGCCCCGCTACTCCGACCATCACCGCCACGACGAGTATTGCGGCCACGACCGCTATGATGATCGGTACGACGACCGGTATAAAGACGACCGCTACCGCGACGACTACTACGGCGGCAACTGCCGCAACTTGCTCTCCGGCCGCGAACTAGAGCGCGCCATAGACGCCATCCGCCATCGCGACTTTGAGAGCACCAAACTAAGTATAGCCCGCGACGCGCTGCGTGGCAACAGCATCATGGCCGACAACCTGAAGCGCCTGCTGCAGCAGTTCGACCACGAAAGCACCCGCGTAGAATTCGCCAAATACGCCTACGACTACCTCTGCGACCGCGAGCACTTCTACTACATCTACGACCTGTTCCGGTTCGATAGCAGCGTGCGGGAGCTGGAAGAGTATGCCAGAAGAAGGTGAGGAGAGTTTAGGAGTTAGAGAATTGAGGAGTTTGGGAGTTAAAGAGTTTAAAGTTTAGTGTGAGATATGTTGGCGCGGCGCAAGTTATACTTGTGCCGCTCTTTTTTTACCCTAGCTCTTTGCTAAGAACAGGAGGAAAGCTTTATGGGACCGAGTCCAACCACCCCTGCCATTCAGAGGTGCGGAAGTATACTTGCTATTTTCACTGTCCTCCTGAAAGGATCTTGTGGGAAGGGAGGTGTAGCCGAAGCTACTGACTTTGATATCTAACCACTCCTGCCCCTCCTTAGCTAAGGAGGGAAGCTCTGTAATTGCTTCTGCCAGAGTATAAGTTTCATAGCCACTTGTATAGCGCGAAGAGGTCACGACCTATCCGCGCTATACAAGTATAAACCCACTCCTGAGAGCTACGCACGCTAGCTCAAAACTCACGTTTTGGCTAGTCCAGAGGAGGAGAATTCTGTACTTGCTATACTTTACTGTCATCCCGACCAGAGGAGGGATCTATGTAGAATTCTAAAGAGATCTCTCCCAAAGGTCGAGATGACAGCAAGGGCAGCGGCTATCGAATCTGATCCCAGTCCTTGGGTTGAGCGCCTTGTAGATTTCCGGTGCCGCCTTTGCGGCATTGCGACGTTAGGAGCAAAGGAAATGTACACAGCGCGATGCCCGAGGACGAGCCCTCTCGGGCTGGAGAGCAGAAAGTATGAGGTGAAACGAGTTGGTTGTAAAGCCGTGGATGAACGGCAGCTAGCAAGGATAGCTTGTTTCAAGTGGAAGGAAGCAGTGGCTATTTAAAGTATAACTAAAGTATAAGAAGGCACAAGCGGACGCTTGCGCCAGGGAAGTATAAAGTATAGCCTAAGTATAGAAGGTCATCTCTACGCCTAAAATAGCAAAGGCAGGTGCTGCCGAAGCAACACCCGCCTTTGCTATACTTTTCTTAAGATTACCGCAACCTGTCCACCGACCTTACCAAATTCTCATCGCGGCGGATGAAGCGGTTGGCCAGGGAGTTGAGCACCAGCGCCAGCAGCGGCATAAAGAAACCAGCTTCGTAAGTACCCTTCTCGCCAGGCAGTACCAGGTCGGCGCCTACAAAGTAAGCATAATACAGCATGGTGCCCAGCACAGCCATAATGATCAGCGTGTTCAGCAGGCCGAGCTTCATCTGGTTCAGGCGGCTCTTGTACTGGAAGATCTCGTAAATGGCAATAACAGCGGCGGCAATGGCCAGCATGCCGATGGCAATAGTGCCCTGTTGCGGCACGTTCCCCACCTCGCCCGGCTCTCCCTGTTCCGTCAGGAAGTAGGACTTCAGGTTCCAGGCAGTCAGCACCACCTCCTCGCCGGTAGTAGGATCGGTTTTAGACCACAGCGGCAGAAACAGCATCGCGATCATGGCAATGGCCAGCAGGGCCAGAAATACGGTTTGAATTCTTTGTATCATGTGATGGTTAAATTATCTTGCAAAGAGCTGCAAAATTAGACAAAGACCTGTAAAACTAAAATTAAGATGCGCACTGCTTATATAGTTGATATACTTCGGACTCCTGTGGGCAAGTTTGGCGGCACCCTCAGCACTGTTCGCCCCGACGACATGGCGGCGCTGGTGCTGAAGGAGATCGTGGCCCGCAACCCCAACCTGGACCCCGCGCTGATAGAGGACGTGGTGATGGGCGCGGCCAACCAGGCCGGCGAGGACAACCGCAACGTGGCCCGCATGGCGCTGCTGCTGGCGGGGCTGCCGCAGGAGATAGGCGGCGTAACCGTGAACCGCCTCTGCGCCTCCGGCCTGCAGGCGATCATAGATGCCGGCCGTGCTATTACGTGCGGCGACGGCGAGGTATACCTGGCCGGCGGCGTGGAAAGTATGACGCGTGCCCCCTTCGTGATGGCCAAGGCCGAGGCAGCCTTCTCGCGCACCGCCGAGATCTACGACACCACCATTGGCTGGCGCTTTACCAACCCGGCCCTGGCCAAACTGCACTACCCGTTCGGAATGGGCGAGACAGCCGAGAATGTGGCGGAGCGCTACGGCATTTCACGTGAAACCCAGGATGAGTTCGCCCATAGCTCGCAGCTAAAGTATAAGGCTGCCGCAGAGGTCGGTAAGTTCAGGGATGAGATCGTGCCGGTGCGTATTCCGCAGCGCAAAGGCGAGGATATTGTCTTTGACACCGATGAGCACCCGCGCCTTTCTTCTGTAGAGAAACTAGGCACGCTCAGCCCCGCCTTTAAAAAAGAGGGCTCGGTAACAGCCGGTAATTCCTCGGGCATCAACGATGGCGCTGCCGTGTCTATCATCGTGAGCGAGGAGGTGCTGAAGCGCTATAACCTGACGCCAATGGCGCGTATAGTGTCTGCTGCCGTGGCTGGTGTGGATCCGGCGCACATGGGCATGGGCCCGGTGCCGGCTACCCGGAAAGCGCTGAAACGCGCCGGACTAAGTATAAATGACATCAACCTTGCTGAGATAAACGAGGCCTTTGCCGCGCAGGCCGTGCCCTGTGTGCAACAGTTGGAGATCAACCCCGAAATTGTGAACGTAAACGGTGGCTCCATTGCCATTGGGCATCCGCTGGGGGCCAGCGGCACCCGTATCTCCGCCACGCTGCTGCACGAAATGAAGCGCCGCGACAACGTAAAGTATGGCCTGGCCACCATGTGCGTGGGCGTGGGCCAGGGCGCAGCCGTGATCTACGAGAAAGTATAAACCCAGGACCTCATTGTGTCCGGAGGCCCTGCGAGCGTCTGGCGCAAAGTATAAAAAGCGGCTGTTCAAAATATGAGCAGCCGCTTTTGCTATTTAAAACAGGCGGCCCCGCGTCTTTTGTCCTGTGTCTTTTGTCTCAAAATCATACCTTTGCCCTATGCGGTATTTTTTAGAGATAGCTTACGACGGAACAAGGTTTCACGGGTGGCAGGTGCAGCCAAACGCCCTGTCGGTACAGGAAGTACTAGAGGATAGTTTAACCAAGGTGCTGCGCGAGCCGATCAGCACCACCGGCAGCGGCCGCACCGATACGGGAGTACATGCCAGCCAGCAGTTCGTGCACTTTAACGCCCAGCAGCCCCTGGACCCGCAGCAGGTGGTTTACCGCCTCAACCGTATCCTTCCGGAGGATATCTCCGCCGTTGATTTATATTTGGTGCAGCCGGATGCCCATGCACGTTACGATGCCTTCGCGCGCACCTACCATTATCACATCACCCTCCGCAAGAATCCCTTTAAGCGCTACCACGCCTGGTACCACAGCCGCCCTCTGGATGTGGAAAAGATGAATGAAGCCGCAGCCATACTGCTTAAGTACGAGGATTTTACTACCTTCAGCAAAGTAAAGGGCGACACCAAGCATTACCGTTGCAACATGTATGAGGCCGTGTGGCGGCAGGCAGGGGAGGAGCTCCAATTTACCATCCGGGCCAATCGTTTTTTGCGGGGCATGGTGCGCCTGGTGGTAGGCACCCTGGTGGATGTAGGGCGTGACAAGCTAACGGTGCCCGAGTTCGAGCAGATCATAGCCAGCCAGGACAGACGCAGGTCCAGCGGGGCAGCGCCGTCTGAGGGTTTGTTCCTGGCTAAAGTAGCGTATCCACCTGAACTATTTATACCTTAAAACTAATCAACCTTTAACCCATAACTAACCTACTATGCAACTGGAAGAGGACCATCTGGGGCCGCACCTAAACGGAAAGCACGTGCGGCCAGAGAGTTTAATGATGAGCTACGGGTACAATCCCGAGTGGTCGGAAATGGCCGTAAAAGCCCCGATTTACCAAACATCCACCTTTGTCTTTAAAAATGCCGAGGAGGGCAAGGCTTTTTTCGAGCTGGCCTATGGCCTGCGCGAGAAGAACGCCGAGGAGCAGCTGGGCCTGATCTACAGCCGCCTCAACAACCCCGACCTGGAGATACTGGAAAACCGCCTCCGCTTCTGGGATGGTGCTGAAGAAGCAGCAGTGTTTGCCAGCGGCATGGCCGCTATCAGCACCACGCTGCTGGCCCTGCTTAAGCCCGGCGACGTGATCCTGCACAGCGAGCCCATTTACGGCGGCTCCGATTATTACATCAAAAACATCCTGCCCAAGTTCGGCATCCAAAGTATAGGCTTCCAGGCTTGTGCCACGACCGAAGAAGTAGCGCAATTGCTCGAAGCCTCTGGCGTGGCCGACAAACTGGCGATGATTTATATTGAGACACCGGCTAACCCTACCAACCACCTGGTGGACATAGAGGAATGCGTGGCCCTGGGCCAGAAATACTCGACTGCCGACAAGAAAGTGGTGGTGGCCGTGGATAACACCTTCCTGGGGCCGGTGTTCTCTCACCCGCTCAAGCATGGCGCGGACCTGGTTTTATACTCTGCCACCAAGTATATCGGCGGGCACTCCGATTTGATTGCCGGTGCCTGCGCCGGTTCTGCCGAACTGCTGAAGCAGGTGAAGGGCATGCGCACCTTTGCCGGCTCCATGGCCAGTCCCTGGACCGGCTGGATGCTGATGCGCAGCCTGGAGACCCTGAAAATACGTATGGAGGCACAAGCCCGTGGCGCCGAAGTGGTGGCCAGTTACCTGAAGCAGCACCCGAAGGTGGAGAAGATCTACTACCTCGGCGACCTGCAGGACAACCCGCGGCAGCAGGCCATTTACCGGAAGCAGTGCACCGCCGCCGGCTCTATGATCTCGTTTGACATCAGGGGTGGCGAGAAAGAGGCCTTCAAGTTCCTGAACAGCCTGCGTTTGATCAAGCTGGCCGTAAGCCTGGGCGGCACCGAGTCGCTGGCCGAGCACCCCGCCTCCATGACGCACTCCGACATCTCCCCCGCCGACCGCGCCAAGATGGGCATCGGCGAAGGCATGGTGCGTATTTCGGTAGGCGTGGAGCACCCGGAGGATATTATCTCCGATGTGGAGCAGGCGCTGGCAAAAGTAGCGGTAGCTGTAGAAGCTTAAGTATAAATCCTGAAGTATAGAAAAGGCCGGGGCTACGTATAGCTCCGGCCTTTTTTTGTTTTACTGGCGCAGGAGCGCCTTCCGGGCAAAATATAAAAGCGAATATCCAGTTCGCATCCTGGAAGCACCGGATCCAACCACCCCTGCCCCTCAGAGCTACGCTCGCTACCTTCGAACTCCCGTTCTCGGTAGTCCAAGGAGGGGAGCTTGTAATTGCTTGTGCTGAAGTATAAGTTTCATGGTTATGGTATCGCGCGGGCAGGTCGCGACCCGTCCGCGCAAGTATAAACCCACCCCTGCCCCCTTCGAAGGGGGACTTGGCTGAAGCTTCGTCAGCCGTGGCTATCGAAATGATACCCAGTCCTTGGGTTGAGCGCCTTCTATTGATGCGGTGCTGAGCTTGCTCAGCAGCCCGGAGCGGAGCGAGGAGCAGCTTCAATAGACAGCGCGATGCCAAAGGACGAGCCCTCTCGGGCCTGAGAGCACCAAAGTCAGAAATGAAACAGTGCAGGTTGTAAAGCCGTGGAGGAACAGGCGCTAATAAGGATAGCTTGATTCCAGTTGTGGGAAGCGGTGGTTCAGGGAAGGCACAAGCGGACGCTTGCGCCAGAAAAGTATAAAGTATAACGCAAGTATAAGTATGGCTCTCCGAGCCAATTGGGTTACAAACCTGATATCATAGAAGGCATGGGTTGCAAACCCGCGCCAGCGATGGGTATAGCTTGTGTCATGCTGCGGGAAGCGGAAGCAATGGAAGTATAGCCCAAGTACAAAGTGTGGCTTTGCAAGCCAGTCGAGTCACAGCCCCGACATCCTCCATAGCACACAAGTCTAAATACTTGCACCAGCAAGAAGGTAAGAGAAGTATAAACCCCATTCATCCCTAAATCCTGAAAATCCTGCTCCAAAACCATTAACTTTACAATCGGTTAAACAGTAGCGCCCGTACAGGAGAGACAGCGGAGCAGATTAACCATACTTTAGCAGAAGCATACTTTTGGAAGATACACCTAAACAAAGCGGTAAAGTATTCGATTCGGACGTGCTGAAGCGGCTTTTCACGTTTGTGAAACCCTACATCAGGATATTCTACTTTATCGTGTTCCTGACCTTTGCCTCGGCCATACTGGCTGCGGTGCGCCCTTTCCTGATTCAGTGGACCGTGGATAACGAGATCCTGAACAACGATTGGGAGGGCCTGAACCGCATGTTCGTGATTTTGGGCGTGCTGTTGGTGGTGCATGCCATCGTGCAGTACCTGCATACCTATTTTGCCGGCTGGCTGGGCCAGCACGTGGTGCGCGACATCCGGGTGGTGCTCTACCGCCACATCCTTAACCTGCGTCTCAAGTTCTTCGACCGCACTCCCATTGGCACGCTGGTTACCCGCAACGTGTCGGACGTGGAGACGCTCTCGGATGTGTTCAGCGAGGGGCTGGCGGCCATGATCGGCGATATCCTGCAGCTGGTGTTCATCCTCGGCTTCATGTTCTACATCGATTGGGAGCTGGCCCTGGTGAGCTTGTCTACCTTCCCGATCATGCTCATCAGTACCTACATTTTCAAGGAAAAGATAAAAGATACCTTCCAGGAGGTGCGTACGGCGGTGGCGCGGCTCAACTCATTTGTGCAGGAGCATATCACGGGCATGAGCATCGTGCAGATCTTTACCAACGAGAAGCGCGAGATGGAGAAATTCCAGGAGATCAACAAAGAACACACGCGCGCCAACATACGCTCGGTTTTATACTATAGCATCTACTTTCCGGTGGCCGAGATCATCGGTGCGGCGGGCCTGGGCCTGCTGGTGTGGTACGGTGCTTATGGGGTGATAGAGGATGAGATCACGCTGGGCACGCTAATGGCGTTTATTTTGTACATCCAGATGTTCTTCCGCCCGATCCGCATGATTGCCGACCGCTTTAATACCCTGCAACTGGGCGTGGTGAGCACCGAGCGCCTTATGCGCCTGCTCGACAGCAAGGAGATGATTCCCGACAACGGTACCTATGCCCCGGAGAAGATAAAAGGCAGCGTGCGCTTTGAGAACGTGTGGTTTGCCTACAAAGACGAGGACTGGGTGCTGCGCGATCTTTCGTTTGAGGTAAAAGCGGGGGAGACAGTGGCTTTCGTGGGGGCCACGGGTGCCGGTAAAACCTCGGTGATCAACCTGCTCAACCGCTTCTACGAGATCAACAAAGGCCACATTGTGGTGGATGGCCACGACCTGCAGGAGTATGACCTGGGCGTGCTGCGCCACCACATTGGCGTGGTGCTGCAGGATGTGTTCCTCTTCTCGGGCACCATTGCCGATAACATCAGCCTGGGCAACAAAAGCATTACCGAGGAGCAGATGTGGCACGCTGCGGACCTGGTGGGAGCACGCAAGTTCATCGAGCGGCTGCCGGGCGGGTTGCATTACCAGGTGATGGAGCGCGGGGCCACCCTGTCCGTTGGCCAGCGCCAGCTCATCTCTTTTGTGCGCGCCATGGTGTATAACCCGGAGATCATCATCCTGGACGAGGCCACCTCCAGCGTAGACTCCGAAACCGAAGAACTGATACAGTACGCCATCGACCAGCTCATGCAGGGCCGCACCTCCATCGTGATCGCGCACCGCCTCAGCACCATCCAGAAAGCCGATAAAATCATTGTGCTGGACCGCGGTGAGCTGAAAGAGATGGGCAACCACGAAGAACTGCTGGAGCATAACGGCTACTACGCGCAGCTCTACCAGATGCAGTACAAGAACATGATCGATCAATGAACAAGAAGATTTTTTACGTAGTGGCAGGCATTGCCACTGTCGTGTTGGTGCTTTATACTTACCTCGGTGGGTTTTCCGAACCAGCCGTTACCCTTACCACCTCAGAGACGAAGTATGTAGCCGGGCAACCGTTTGAGGGCTCCGTGGAGGACGAGGCCATGGGCCGGGCCTTCCAGCGGGTATCGCAGGTGCTGCAGGAACAGGAGCTGCAGGGCCACCCGGGCAACATCTACTACAACGACCCCGACAAGAGCGGCGACAGCATCCGTGCCTTTATTGGCATTATCATTCCGGACTCCACTGCCAAATTACCCGATGGCTTTACATTGCGCACCGTGCCGGGTGGCCGCCAGGTAGTGCGGGCCGAGGCAACGGCCAATATAGCCCTGCTGCCCAAAAAGCTCTACGCCGCCGTGTTCGACCATGCCGAGGAGGAGAAGCTGAAGCTGGAGGAGTTCTACGTGGAGTGGTTCCCGGAGAACGACAAAGGCGTGCTAGAGGTGCCGGTAAAGGAGTAGCGCTATACTTGCAAGTATAGATTTATACTATATCTTTGGCAGGAGGGAGGCCATACATCATCTACTCCCGTAACCACAGCGATTATACTTTGGGCAAGAAGGCAGAGGCTAAGAAAGAGCTGATCTTGGAGGCAGCGAAAAGCGTGTTTGGCAGGCTAGGCTACAGCAAGGCCACCCTCGACGATATTGCCGCGGCCATCGGCATGAAGAAGCCATCGCTCTACTATTACTACAAAAGCAAGGAGCTGCTCTACATCGAGGCCTTCTCGCAGGAGTGGAAGGCCCGCCTCTCGCACATCAAGCAGCTGGCCGAGCATGAGCCCAACCCGCACAAGCGCCTGCTGCTCTACATCCAGTCCTCGCTGCGTTATTACCAGGAAATCGTGTCAGCGCACACCATCTCCATTAAAGTGCTGATCGAGACACGGGCCATGTTCCAGGAGCTGTTCCGGGAGTCGCGGGGCAAGGAGACGAACTACTATGCCACCGTGATAAAGGAAGGCATTGCCAAGGGGGTGTTCATTCCCTGCGAAGCGGAGCGCGTGGGCTATTCCATGATGGTAGTGAAAGACCTGATCCAGTTCGAGGAGTTCCAGCGCGCTGATTTCCACCAGCTACCCTCCATTGACTTCGAGAAAATTGAGCGGGACGTGCTTTACACCATCAACCTTATCCTTAACGGCATCGCGGTGCAGGAGTAAAGTATAAGGTATAAAAAAGCGGCACTATTGCTGTGCCGCTCGCAGTTGGTCCAGTTTCGCCATCAGGGCGTCTATATCCGGCTTATGGCCTTTGGCTACCTCGGCAGCGTCGAGCTCATTGAGCATATTCTTCATCTGCTGCAGGTAGGCAGCCTTGTCTTTCTTCAAACAGTCTTTTTTGTTCGGCTCGTGGCAATGGCCGTCCGCATCCATGGGCTTAAACATGCTGCCCTCGCCGTAAATAAGCCACTGCGGGTTCAGGTCGTCGAAATGCTTCACAATGGACACCAGTTCATCCAGCACGATGTTGCGGCCGTGGATAATGTTGTTGAGGGTTTCCTCGTCGCTGCCGGTCATGGATTTCAGGTCCTCCATTTCCAGTTCCCTCAGGTTTGTATAAAACCTAAACCGTTTCCCAATTTGCTGTAAGTCGATGGCCATATGCAGTGCGTTTAGTGGGTGAAAAGATGATAGTAATTTTGCTATACGTAAGCATAACAGATTTCGCACTAAAAAAATCCCACAAGCTATGTTTGCGACGCATAAGTAACCCCAGAAACGGCCAATGGCACCCGGGAGCCGGTAAACGGAATTAAACGTCTTCCTGCTGCAACTGTCTTTCGTAGAGTTGCTTGTACAGCCCGTATTGGCTGATCAGCTCCTCGTGCGTGCCGTGCTGCACGATCTCCCCGTCGTCGAGCACTAGGATGCGGTCGGCCAGCTTCACCGATGAGACCCGGTGCGAGATGATGATGCTGGTGCGGTTTTCCATGATGCGGCGCAGGCTGTTGAGGATAGCGTTCTCGGTCTTGGTATCCACGGCAGAGAGCGAGTCATCGAGGATGAGGATGCTTGGCTCCCGCACCAGCGCCCGCGCGATGGACACGCGCTGCTTCTGCCCGCCGGATAAGGTGATGCCGCGCTCGCCCAGCTTGGTGTTAAAGCCCTCCGGGAAGCGGGCGATGTTCTCATACACGTCGGCATCCCTGGCTGCCTGCACCATCTGCTCCTCGGTGATGCTTGGCAGGCCAAACCCGATGTTGTTGCGGATAGAATCGGAGAAAAGGAACACGTCCTGCGGCACGTAGCCGATCTGGCTGCGCAGGCTGTCGAGGTTGTAGTCGCGCACGTCTACGCCGTCAATAAGGATGCGGCCGCCGGTGGCGTCATACATGCGCGGCAGCAGGTTGGCAATGGTGCTCTTGCCTGAGCCGGTATTGCCGATCACGGCCAGCGTTTCGCCGTGCCTGATGTCAAACGACACCCCTTTCAGCGCATGGATGCCGGTGTCCGGGTACACAAAGTCCACGTTCTCGAACCGGATGTCGCCGATGATCTCCTTGCTGATGTTCTGGCGGGTGACGATATCGTTTTTGGTGTTGAGAAACTCATTGATGCGCTCCTGCGAGGCGGCGGCGCGCTGCACCAGGCTGGCCGTCCAGCCCAGCGAGGTAACCGGCCAGGTGAGCATGTTCACGTAGATGATGAACTCGGCGATGTTGCCTGTGGTGATGCTGCCGTTGATCACTTCCTGGCCGCCGATGTAAATGGTGATGATCGTGCTAAGGCCCACCAGGAACAGCACCAGCGGAAAGAACAATGAGTTTACAAAGTTCAGTTCCAGCGACTTATCCTTGTAGGTGTTGCTGGCCGTGGTGAAGTTGTTATGTGAGTCATCTTCCCGCACAAAAGATTTGATGACCCGGATGCCTGAAAAAGCCTCTTGCACAAAGGTGGTAATGCCCGAAAGGCTGCGCTGTATCTCGTCGGACTTGCGCTGGATGATGTTGTTGACGTAATAAATGCTGATGGCCAGTATGGGCAGCGGAATCAGGGTGTACATCGTCAGCTTCACGTTTACCGACAGCATGTAGGGGATCACCATCAGGAAAAGGATGACCAGGTTAACGCCATACATAATGGCCGGCCCCAGGTACATGCGCACCCGGCTCACGTCCTCGGAGATACGGGCCATCAGGTCGCCGGTGTTGTTCTTGCGGTAGAAGCTGAGCGGCAGGCTCTGGTAATGGGCGTAGATCTCGTTCTTGAGGTCGTTCTCAATCAGGCGGCTCATCACGATGACGGTTTGCCGCACGAAGAACAGGAATACGCCGCGCAGCAGCGCCATTAAAAGTATGATAACGCCGTATACCAGGATGCTTCGGGAGAAGATGTCGTACACCAGCTCCTGCTGCGCCATGCCGCCAAACAGGCCGTGCAGGTTAATGCCCTCTTTTATCAGGTTAAAGGCATAACGCACCACCTGCGCCGGCAGGATCTGGAAGAAGTTGGAGATGATGGTGAACAGCAGCCCCAGTAGCAGCCTGTACTTATACTTAAGAAGGTATTTGTTTAAATATCGTAACGATTTCACAGTCAGAACTTGATGCCTTTTGCGCTTTTACGCAGAGATAGCCCGCGCAAATTGAAATAACCAAAAAAAGATTTAATTTTGCTGCGCGAAACGGTGAGGGCGATACCAATGCCTCCCCCCTTCACAAAGATAGAACAACCCCTAATCAAAACTATCAATGGTGGAATTAAAAGAAGTTGAAGTGAACAGAGACAAATCAGTCTTCGATCAGATATCAGAACACAACCATGAGAAAGTTGTTTTCTGCCACGATAAGGAAACTGGTCTGAAAGCTATCATCGGTATACATAACACCGTGCTGGGCCCGGCGCTGGGTGGCACCCGCATGTGGTCGTATGCTTCGGAGGCAGAGGCACTGGACGACGTGCTCCGTCTTTCCAGAGGCATGACCTACAAGGCGGCCATCTCCGGCCTGAACCTGGGTGGTGGCAAAGCCGTGATCATCGGCGATGCCAAGAAAGACAAGAGTGAGGCGTTTATGCGCCGTTACGGCCGTTTTGTGAAGAACCTGAACGGGGCTTACATCACTGCCGAAGACGTAGGCACGACGACCAAAGACATGGAGTATATCCGCATGGAGACGGAGCACGTGGCTGGCCTGCCTGAGTCTATGGGCGGTAGCGGAGACCCTTCTCCGGTGACAGCATACGGGACGTACATGGGCATGAAAGCCGCTGCTAAAAAAGCATTCGGTTCTGACTCGCTGGAAGGCAAGAAAATCTCTGTGCAGGGTGTTGGCCACGTGGGTGGTTACCTGGTGGAGCTGCTGGCCAAGGAGAATGCCCAGATCTTCATCACCGATATCTACGAAGACCGCCTGCGTGAAATCTCTGAGAAGTATGGCGCCAAGGTAGTGGGCATGGACGAGATCTATGACCTGGACGTGGATATCTATTCTCCGTGCGCACTGGGAGGCACCATAAACAATGATACCCTGAACCGCTTGAAGTGCCAGGTAATTGCCGGCTCGGCCAACAACCAGCTGCGCGACGAGCAGGTGCACGGCCCTGCGCTGGTAGAGAAGGGCATCATCTATGCCCCGGACTTCCTGATCAACGCCGGTGGCCTGATCAACGTGTACTCTGAACTGATCGGCTACAACCGCGAGAGCGCTTATGCCCAGACGGAGCGTATCTACGGCTATACCCTGGATATATTTGAGCTTGCCGAGAAAGAAGGCATCCACAACCAGGCGGCTGCCATGGAGATGGCCAAAAAGCGGATCGCCAGCATCGGCAAGGTGCATTCCACTTACTAAGCATATCATTCTGTACCAATACTGTTAAAGTCAAAAGTGCTGCATTAACCTGTGGCACTTTTGCTTTACATCCTCATACTGCGGAACTATCACCTGCCATATCCGCTTTTATGTAGCAGGAAAAATGATTTACCGGGCCGCCGGCCCAAATTATACCTTACCAAAACACGCTCTTTAAAATAAGAATATGCTCAACCGCAGAACACTACGAATTAAGGCAATGCAGGCGATCTACGCCTATCAGCAAGCCGTAGGTTCAGATTATCTGCTGGCCTTAGACCAGATAAACGAGGACTTCGCCCCCGACCTGAACTCCATGGAGGTGCAGGACCGAAAGCTGCTCGAAGGCAGAAAGCAAATGGCCACGCTGATGTTCAAAGAATGGCACGAGAAGCAGGAGTTTGATGCCGAAGGCGCTGACAAAGATGTGGTTGATGCAGTGAACAGAGCGATCGTGTTCTACAAAAATGCCACCAAGAAAGACCTCAAGTACTACGGCAACCAGATGCTCAGTGCCGTGGAGCGCATTTATGACCATTACCTGGGCACCCTGCAGATACTGCAGGTGGTGGTGAGCCTGATAGAGGAGGAGGAAGAGAAAAAAGCCAACCGCTATACCGCTTCCGAAGGGCCCGATACCACGGCCTTCCTGCGCAATATAGTTGTGCAGCGCCTGCTGCAGAGCAAGTCGTACCAGGATAGCATCATCCGCCGCAACATCAGCTGGGGCTCCGATATCAGCGAAATCCGCGCCGTTTACAAGAACATCCTGAAGAAGGACGAAGTGTTCCTGAGCTACGTTAGCCAGCCCGACCATACCCTGGAAGAGGACGCCGAAGTGGTGAAACATATTTTCAAAAACATTATCTTTAAAGAAAAAAACTTACAATCTTTGTTTGAAGAGCAGGATTTGAACTGGGTGGAGAACAAGTCGATTGTCAGAAGCCTGGTAAACAAAACCGTTAAGATTTTCGCCGAGGAAGCCGGGGAGGAGCAGCAACTGCTGGACCTGTCGGCTAACTGGGAGGATGACAGAGCCTTCTTCGAGGATTTATACTTTCAGACGGTAGAGCAGGACGAGAAGTATGAGGCCATGATCGCGGCCAGCGTGAAGAACTGGGACGTGGAGCGCGTGGCCCTGCTCGACAAGATCATCCTGAAGATGGCCCTCAGCGAGATGTACATCTTCCGCAGCATACCGGTAAAGGTAACCATCAACGAGTACATCGAGATTTCGAAGTTGTACAGCACCCCCAAGAGTAAGCAGTTTATCAACGGTGTGCTGGATAAGATGGCACAGGAACTGACGGCCAAAGGCGATATCCGGAAATCTGGCCGGGGCCTGATAGACAACAAATAAGCCGGGCCTGGCAAAGGCGGCCTTTGCGGCGATTTCTCCGTAGTATGAGAAAAAGTTTGTACCCGAGATAATTTAGCACACAAAACCTATGAGTAAGAAGACAAGTGCAATGCTGGCTTTTGTTTCCGGCGCCGCTGTAGGAGCCGTGGCCGGTATACTTTTTGCCCCCGAGAAAGGGCGCGAAACAAGATACTGGCTGAGCTACCGCCTGGAGAAATACCGCGACACCCTTTCAGACCTGTTGGAGCAGCTCATCGCCAAAGGCGAGAACATGCCTACCACAGCTAAATCGGAAGGCCAGCGCGTGATACAGGATGCAAAGGAAAAAGCTGAGAAGCTGCTCGGCGACGTGGATTCACTCATCAATGAAATTAACAGCAGGAAAGAACTGTAAAAAATGAAGCAAGTAACCCTGATACCCGGCGACGGGATAGGTCCTGAGATCACAGAAGCTGTAAAAGCTATCTTCAGTGCTGCCAACGTTCCCGTAAGCTGGGAAGAGGAAAACGCTGGTCAGACGACCTTTGACGCGATGGGGGAGCTGATTCCGGCCACACTCATTGCTTCTCTGCAAAAGAACAGAGTTGCCCTGAAGGGGCCGATCACCACACCGGTGGGCAAAGGCTTTAAAAGTGTAAATGTGCAGCTGCGCCAGATGTTCGACCTGTACTCTAACGTAAGGCCGGCTAAAACAACTAAAGGCATCGAGACACGCTTTGATAACGTGAACTCTGTGCTGTTCCGCGAGAACACCGAAGGGCTGTACTCGGGACTGGAGATGTTCGACGAGCGCCTGCAGATTTCTGACTCTGTGGCCCGCCTGACGCGCGTGGGCTGCCGCAAGATTGTGCGCGCCGCCTTTGCCTACGCTGACAAGCATGGCTGCAAAAAGGTGACGGCTGTGCACAAGGCCAACATCCTGAAGAGCGCCGGTGCTCTGTTCCTGGACGAGTTTAACACCATCGCCAAAGATTATCCGCACATTCAGGCCGACGACAAGATCATCGACAACATGTGCATGCAGCTGGTGGCCAAGCCGGAGCAGTTCGACGTGATCGTGACCACTAACCTGTTCGGCGATATCCTCTCTGACCTGTGCGCAGGCCTGGTAGGTGGGCTGGGCGTGGTGGCCGGTGCCAACATCGGCGACGAGATGGCCATCTTTGAGGCCGTGCACGGCTCCGCGCCGGATATTGCCGGTAAAGGCATCGCCAACCCGACAGCACTGCTGCGCTCTGCCATTATGATGCTGCACCACATCGACCTGAAAGACGAGGCAAACCGCATTGAGGCAGCTTTGGAGGCTACGCTGGCTAACAAAGAAGAGTGCACCGGCGATCTTGGCGGCAAGGCTAACACCATGCAGTTCGCGCAGAACATCATTTCAAAACTTTAACTAAGCATACTGATCATGAAAAAGAATCTGTTTCTGGTAGCAGGTATGGCAATAACTATGTTTGCCACAAGCTGCGAAAATAACAAGACTGGCAACGATACAGTAGCGGAGAACACCACAGCGACGGAGGCTCCTGTGCAGCCGATCGAGAATCCGAACGTGGTGGCTACAACTGCCCAGGGCGAGACTGCAACTGCGGGTAACTCCGCCGTGATGAGCTTTGAGCAGACAGAGTACGACTTTGGCTCTATTAAGGAAGGCGAGACCATCGAGCACACCTTCGAGTTTACCAACACCGGCAGCACGCCGCTTGTAATCGAGAGCGCCACGGCTACCTGCGGTTGTACCGTGCCCGAGTGGACCAAAACACCGGTTGCCCCTGGCCAGAAAGGTTCTGTGGCGGTTAAGTTTAACAGCAACGGCAAGCCAGGCCAGCAGCAGCCAACTGTTACCATTCGTGCCAACACCGAGCCCAATATCGTGCGTGTGGCCATGAAGGGTAGCGTTGAGCCGAAGAACAGAATGCCTGTAGCGGGCTCAGACGGCCCGGTGCGCCGCAACTAATTCATACTTCCAAAGAGCGTTTTAAGAGGATACATCACACATGAATACTATACTTCTTCAGACTCCGGATGGCGGCATGCTGCCTCAGTTGCTTATGTTCGGGGCCATTATCCTGGTGTTTTACTTCTTCATGATCCGTCCGCAGCAGAAAAAAGTACGTGACCAGAAGAAGTTCCGCGAGGAGCTGACAAAAGGCATGACCGTGGTCACCATAGGTGGCCTGCATGGCAAACTGATTGCATTAGACGACGACACCATCACGTTAGAAGTGGACAAGGGCGTACGCCTGACATTCGATAAAACCGCCGTCTCCATGGAAGCGACCATGAAGGTGCAAAACCCCGCATAACATTGCCTTTAGAGGGAGTAAAAAATATAGCTTTATGGTTCATGAGGCCATTTCAGCCACGGACAAAGCAATACTGGCGAGTAGTATTGCTTTGTTTCGTGGCGGCCTCTACCTTCTGGCTCCTCAACGCCCTCAATAAAAGCTACAGTACGCAAACCTCTTATCCCATCCGGTTTGTGTACGATGAAAACGAACTTATTCCCATCAAGCCGTTGCCGCAGGAGATCGCCATTAACGTGACCGGCAAGGGATGGAAACTGCTGCGCAAGAGCCTTCGGGTGGAGGTGCAGCCAGCTGAGATCTATATCCGCGACCTGCCGCGCAACAACTACCTGCTGGGCTCCGCCCTGCGCCCCTCCCTGGTAAACGCCCTCGACGGCCTCCAGCTTAACTTCGTGGTGACCGATACCATCTACTTCGACTTTGATCCGAAGGTGCAGAAACGAATGGCCCTGCGCCTGGACCCGAGCCAGCAGCTGACGAATAACCAGCACGCCGTGGTGGGGCCGGTGCGCATCAGCCCCGACAGTATCACCTTTACCGGCCCCGCTTCGCTGATCGACAGCCTGCCGGACCCTTTCCTGTTGCGCCTGCCCGAGCAAACACTGACCGAGCCTGCCAAGGTGCCTGTTCCGATCAACTACAACTATAAGTCGTTGGTGGAGGCTGATGTGGAGCAGGCGCACGTAATCGTGAACGTGAAGAGCCTGGTATCGGAGGAGCGGCAGGTGCTGCCGGAGCTGGTGAATGTGCCCGAGGGTGCCTCGCTTAACCTGCGACCGCCCATCGTGGTGCTGCGCTACCAGGTGCTGCAGGACTCCATGTCGCTGCTGAATCGCGCTGCCTTTAAAGTGGTGCTAAACTACAACAGGTTTAACCCCATTGACTCCACGCTGGTGCCGGAGCTGGTACAGCAGCCGCGCGGTATACGCAACGTGCAGGTATGGCCTAACCGCATAAGGGTTTCCAGGAGATAATATGCTGAAGATAGGTATAACAGGTGGCATAGGCACAGGCAAAACGATCGTGAGCCGCCTGTTTGCCGTGCTCGGGGTGCCGGTGTATGATGCCGACACCCGCGCCAAATGGGTAATGCACCACAACCAGGCACTGCGGGAGGAACTGCTGAAGGCCTTTGGCCCGGCCACCTTCTCCGATGCCGGGGAGCTGGATCGCGCCTACCTGGCAGGCATGGTGTTTAACAACCCGCAGCGGCTGGAGCTGCTCAATAGCCTGGTGCACCCCCACGTAGGAACGGATTTTGACGTATGGGCAGCCTCGCATGCTAACAAGCCCTACGTGCTAAAGGAAGCCGCGCTGCTGTTTGAGTCGGAGTCGTGGAGGCAGCTGGATGAGGTGATCACCGTGTCCTCGCCGCTGGAGCTGCGCATCAAACGCCTGCTTAAACGCGACACCCACCGCACCGAGGCTGACATCAAGGCTATCATGGACCGCCAGCTGAGCGAGGAAGAGAAGATGAAACGCGCCCAGCACATTATCTACAACGACGATAAGCAACTCATCATCCCGCAGGTGCTTGCCCTGCATGAGCAGTTCTCTAAAGCAGGAGCCTAAGTATAAACCATCGATTTTCGTAAGGGAAATAACCGGTTGCCGGCGTGCAGGCGGAGCGGTATACTATGCCTGGTGATGAACCGTTGATAAAGTATAGCGAGCGCTAAAGTATGGGAATGGGAGGGAGAACAGAAAAGTATGGATATAAAAAAAGGACAACTTTGCAGTTGTCCTTTTGTGGGGCGTACTGGATTCGAACCAGTGACCCCCTGCTTGTAAGGCAGGTGCTCTGAACCAGCTGAGCTAACACCCCGTTTTTTGTTTTCGTTGACCTTTTGTCCCCGTTTGATGATGCAAATATGGAGGTTATTTTTGAGACTGCAAAACATCTGCGAAAAATTTCTCAAAAAATTTTTCCAGTAACGGGCCACTATTGTTCGCGTGTTATTACTGCTGTACCTTTAGGGTTTGTAAGGTGCTAAAAATCTGAACTTTCGCCAGGTGAGAAATGGAGTGGTAAAAAAAGTGCTATTTTATGGAGTCGCTATTCTGGTAGCGTCCCTGGGCCTGGCATTGGCGCTGGTGTACACCTATCAGGACAAAATAATTGAGCTTTTTGTGGCGGAGGCGAACAAGCACATTAAAACCAAGGTGGATGTGCGGCAGATCTCACTCTCGCTTTTTGAAAAATTCCCACAGGTGGCCGTAACGCTGGACGAGGTGAACGTGCACGAGGGGCTGCCGGAGAGCCGGGAGTCGCTGGCGCGGGCCGACAAGCTATACTTTACCTTCAGCCTCTGGGACGTGCTGCGGGGGCAGTACAGCGTAAAAGAGTTTTACATGGAACAGGGCGAGGTGTACGTAAAAGTGCTGCCCGACGGGAGCGTGAATTACGAGATCATCGCCACTGACACCACCTCCTCTGATAACAGCGGTTTTTCCTTCGACCTGGAAAGCATAAACCTGCGCGAGGTGGCCGTGCATTACATCGACCAGCAGCTGAAGCAAAGCTACGAGGTAAACGCGCACCAGCTGGCCGCAGCCCTTGCCATCTCCCCTGAAACGATAGACATACAGGCCGAGGGGAAGGCCACCATCCATACCATCCAGATCGGCACGGGCGAGTACTTTAAAGGCAAACAGGTAAACCTGAGCTCGGCCCTAAGTATAAACCGGCAGGCGCAGACCATCGCACTGCAGCCCTCGGTGGTGCAGGTGGGGGAGGCAGCCTACGAGGTGGGCGGCGGCATTGCCTACGGCGGCGTAACGGAGCTGGACCTGAAAGTGGACGGCAAGAACACCAACGTCCAGTCGCTGCTCTCGCTGCTGCCCCAAAGTATGACCGAGGAATTGAGCCAGTACCGCAGCGAGGGCGAGGTGTACTTTAACGGCACTGTGAAAGGCAAATCCTCCGGCAAGCATGTGCCAGGTATAAACGTCAGTTTCGGCGCGCGTGATGCTTCGTTTTTTCATCCTGATGCAAAGCAGCGCGTGGAGAATATCTTCCTCAAAGGCAGTTTCACGAACGGGGAGAAGCAGAATGCCACCAGCTCGGTGCTGGAGCTCAGGGAACTGAAAGGCGTGCTGAACGGCAGACCTTTTAAAGGCAACCTGAAGTATAGCAACTTCGACAACCCGCACATTGCTTTTGATGTGCAGGGGATGCTGGACGTGGGCTACGTATTGGGGCTGGCGAAGATGGAGCAGGTGCGCAGCGGCAGCGGCCTGGCGGATGTGCGCATCGCTTTCTCCGGTAACCTTAACGAGTTTAAGGCACGCCCGGGCAACAGTACCCTCAACACCACCGGCGATATCACGCTGCACAACGTATCGCTGACGCTGCAGGAAATGCCGCTGCCGCTAAGCAACCTCAGGGGCAACTTCATGTTCAAGCGCAACGATGTGGCCGTATCGGACTTTAAAGGCAAGCTAGGTGAATCTGACTTTACCGTGAACGGGATGTTCCGAAATGTGATGGCCTGGCTGATCCTGGAGAACCAGCGCCTGCTGGTGGAAGCCGATTTCAAGAGCCAGTACCTGAACTTCGACCAGCTGCTGAGCGAGGAGCAGAACACGCCGGAGGATGCCCGCACCGGCGAGGGCTACAAGTTCAACGTGTCCCCGAACATCGCCTTCGACCTGAGCGCCTCCATTGACAGGCTGCGGTTCAGGAGGTTCAGGGGCAAGAACATCCAGGGGGAAGTAAAGCTGCGCAACCAGGTGGTTTCCACGCCTAACATCTCGTTTCAGGCTATCGGCGGTAATTTTGCCGTACGTGGTAACCTGGATGCCCGAACCCCTAACCACATCAAAGTAAGCACCGCCGCTAAGCTAAACAGCATGAGCGTGGACAGCCTGTTTTACGTGTTCGAGAACTTCCACCAGAACTTTATAGAGGAGCGGCACCTGCGCGGCCTGCTCACGGCCAACATAGTGTCGGATGTATACTTCGACAGTCAGCTCAACCCTAAGACAAACCTGCTGCAGGCCGAGATAGAGGCCACCGTGCGCAACGGGCAGCTGATCAGCTTCCCGCCCATGCAGAAGATGTCGGCGTTTGTGAAGCGCACCGAGCTGGCCAACATGCATTTTGCCGAGCTGCACAACTCGTTCTGGATACAGCAGGGCACCATCTATATACCGGAGATGGATATCCGCTCCAACCTGTCGGCGGCGCCGGTGGTGTCGGTGTCGGGCACCCATACGTTTGACCAGAAGATGGATTACAGGATAAAGCTGCCGCTCTTCAGCAAGCAGCGCCCCGATAAGGACGCCCGCTTCGGCACGGTGGCCGAAGACCCGGATGCCGGCAACAGCAACCTGTTTCTGACACTGAGAGGCAGTGAGCGTGACTTTAAAATCGCCTACGATGATGAGCGGGTGCGACAAAAGATCAAGACAGACCTGAAGCAGGAAGGGCAGGAACTACGCGACCTGCTGCGCGGAAAGAAGCCGAAGCAGAAAGAGAAGGAAGTGGAGTTGCAGGAAGGCGAGTATTTCGATTTTAATTAAAGGGAGCACCTCCCGGAGAGCTGAATTTGCCTGTTACCAACCGGTATCCTTAAAAAATTCTATACATTTACTTATCCATAGGGCCTGTTTACCTTGAAATAAACTCCATACAGGGTAAAAGTGATACTTTGGGCGTAACCATGGCCTAAGCAGGTCGTTAAAGAAATCAAAACTACGAGTAACGATGCTTGTAGAGCCTGAGGATTTAGGTTTACCGGGAAGAGATTCCCGAATGGTTAAGATGATAGTGTAACCGTGTAATTCAGAAGAATTTAAGATATAAGGGTGAAAAAAAAGCCGGAGCTTCTCCGGCTTTTTTATTTTCAGGAGTCTTACTCGAGGTCCGTCCCTCCCACGTATGGCCTTTCTGCGGGCTGTTGCGGCGCGCCCTCAGGTGGTTGCTGCAGGTATAGCCTTTGCGTAGGCAGGGCGAACTCCGCCCCGTAGTTTTCCACAATTTCCACAATTCTGTAGTTGATTTCTTCTTTGATATCGATAAAGTCGAACCAATCCATGGTGTCCACAAAGTATAGCACCATCACATCCTTTGCGTCAGGGCTCAGCCCCAGAAAGCGAACACGGCCATCGTCGTTCGTGCGCGGGTGCTGATCGATGTACGCCTGTATGTCGCGGGTAATGTCGCGGAGCTGCTGGGAGGTGGTCTGGTAGGTCAGGCGAATATCGAACTTGGCTCGCCGGAAAGTACGCAGCGTCAGGTTATCGAGCGGCTTGTCGATCATCAGCTTATTGGGCACCGTCACGAAGCTCTTCTCCAGGGTGCGGATGCGCGTGCTCCGGAAGCCCACTTTTTCCACGGTGCCGATCATCTCGCCCACCTGCACAAGGTCGCCGGCCATGAAGGGCTTGTCGAGGAAGATGGTGAAGGAGGCCAGCAGATTCTCTATACTTTCCTTGGCGGCAAAGGCAACGGCCAAACCGCCCACACCCAAGCCAGCCACCAACCCGGTTACGTTTACACCGAACACCGACCCCAGCATGGCCATAAAGGAGAAAACAACGATCAGCACCTTGGTGAAGTCCTTGAAGAAGGGCACCAGCTGCTCGTTGAGCTTAGAAGCGGCCCGCTCGGTGCGGTGCTGAAACACAAGCCCCACAAAGTCGGCAAAGCGCAGCAGCACCCACGTAAGCGCCACGATCACGAACACTTGGTATGTCCGGAGCAGGAAAGTCTTCAGGAACGGGTCACCGGCCTTCAGGTCTTGCGGCTGCACCGGGTAATCCAGCACCTGAAAAGCGAAGTATAGAAATACCAGGAACAGCAGCACCTCCAGCGGCTGCACCAGCAGACGGCGGAACTCAGGCAGGTCGGCCTCAGGCCAGAACCGGCTTCCCAGCTTGTAGACCAGGCCCGAAAGCATCCTGGACAGAAGCGTGTTGAAGAGAAGCCCGAATAAAAGTATGGCTGCGGAAGTAAGGTACTCCGCCACGGTATTCCCTAAGAACTCCTGGCGGAGCCATTCGCTGTTAAGCAACTCTTGCATAGGTAAGGGGGTTACTTTAGAGCAACTGGCTCAAGGCAATTTCAAAGCTTGTTTTGGCGATCTCGGTTTTCTGCATTTGCTTCCCATGCGATTTCTCCAGCGCCCTGCGGATGATGCTGGAGGTGTCGCTGAAGATAGCCTCGTCCGTGATTTCGACCTCGCTCTCCATCAGGTAGGCGAACACACGGGCCATGCCGCAGTTGGCGATAAAATCAGGGATAACAGAGAGGTTGCGGTCGGCATACTCGCCGGTAGGGCCGAAGAAGATCTCCGGGTCCTGGAAGGGCACGTTGGCGCCGCAGGAAATCACCTGCATGCCACTTTTAATCATCCGCTCCACCTGGTCGCGCGAAACGAGCCTGGAGGCAGCGGCAGGTATAAAGATCTCCGCCGGCAGGTCCCAGATACGACGGTTGGTATCTTCGAAAGTGAGTATACCCGGTGTGTCCGGGTTAAGTGTATTGCCCTGTCGGTTCAGGAAAAGGTCCGTGATTTCCTCGAACGTATAGCCAGCCTCCTTTATCACGCCTCCGGCACGGTCTATAATGCCAACGATCTTCACGCCTTTGGAGGCCAGGTAATAGCCTGCGGCTGCACCCACGTTGCCCCAGCCCTGTATAATGGCGCGCTTGCCTTCAAATTGTTCTCCCCAGATGTCGTAGTAGTGGCGCACGGCCTCCGCCACGCCATATCCCGTTATCATGTCGGCAACCGTGTACTTGCGGGCCGTGGAAGGGGAGAAGTGCGGATCCTCGATCACCTTGACCACGCCCTGACGAAGCTGGCCGATCTTGTTTATCTTTTGTGGCTCGGTGGCGTTAAAGTGACCGTTCACCACCCCCTCCTGCGGGTGCCATAAGCCATAGTCTTCCGTAATCGGGATCACCTCGTGTATCTCATCCACGTTCAGGTCGCCGCCGGTGCCGTAGTAGCTCTTTAGCAGCGGGATAACGGCCTTGTACCAACGCTCCAGCACGCCGCGCTTGCGTGGGTCAGCAGGGTCGAAGTTGATGCCGGACTTGGCGCCCCCAATGGCGGGGCCGGAGACCGTGAACTTCACCTCCATAGTCTTCGCCAGCGACTCCACCTCGTGCTTGTCCAGGCCCTTGCGCATGCGGGTGCCTCCACCTGCCGCGCCCCCGCGCAGCGAGTTGATCACTACCCAGCCTTCGGCCTCTGTTTCAGGATCTTTCCACTCAAAAACTATCTCAGGTCTTTTGTTCTCAAACTTGGCAAGTAAGTCTTTCATTCGAGTTAAGGGTGTATCAAGTATATGGTGCAAAGGTACAAAATTTAAACCGGGCAGGGCTTAGCAGAGGTAAATGGCCCCGCCCACGTTGGTGCGGCTGGCGCCCGTTACGCTGCTGAGGCAGTTGGGCTCGCCGCGCCAGCGCAGCACGCCCAGGAAGGCGAATATCAGCGCCTCCTTGAACGAGACCACCTCCGGTGCCGGCACCTCCACGTTGTACTTTGGGCCCAGGTGCTGCCGTATCTGCTCCACCAGGTAGCCGTTAAACGCTCCGCCACCTGTTAATAGTACACGGTGTTGCCCCTCATGCAGCGTCGGCAGTGCCAGCTGCAACTGCTGAGCAACGTGGTGGCAAACGGTGTGCAGTTTATCGGTAACGGAGGCATCGCTTGCTTCTATGCTTCTCAGGCTGTGCTCCATTACCCATTCCTTGCCCAGCGACTTGGGCGCCGGTGCCGAGAAGTACGCGGGGCGGTTAAGGGCCTCTAATAAATCCTGCTGCAACGTACCGGAGCGGGCCAGTGCGCCGTTATCATCGTAGGAAAGGCCTGCACGGTTGGCCAGTGTGTTCAGCAGCATGTTGCAGGCGCTCGTGTCAAAGGCCAGGCGGGTGCCGTTGCGGGTGTAAGAAACATTGGCGATGCCCCCAAGTTGACGCAGTAGTCGTACTGGCCGAACAGCAGTTCATCGCCGAGGGGCACCAGCGGGGCCCCTGCCCGCCCAGGGCAATGTCGAGGGTGCGGAAGTTGCAGACCACGGGTAGCTGCGCGCTTGCGGCCAGGTAAGCGCCATGGCCCAACTGCAGCGAGATGTGCTTTTCGGGCTGGTGGAAAATCGTATGTCCGTGAGAAGCAACAAAATCCGGCTGTATTGCGTGTTGTTGTACAAACTTGTGAACCTGCTGGCCCATAAACCTGCCGAAGGCATGGTCCAGCTCCACCAGTTTCAGGCCGCTTGCGGTCTCGGCACCCCGTAGAGAGTCAATTAAAGTATCAGTATATGGTAATGTAGTAGTATTTAGTATCTCATATATCCAATTATGAGATTTGTACGTAAATCTACAATAAGCAATATCGAGGCCGTCGAGCGACGTCCCGGACATTAAGCCGATTACATGATAAGAAGTATCCATTGGCCAAAAATAATAAAAGCACGCCAATGATTTTCAGCCAAATAGTGCAGGCTCCGTATATATCTTATTATGAATAAGAATGAAAATTGATTTTAGAAACTGTTAGGTATAATTTTAATTATGAAAAGTTTGTTGTCAAGAGTTGAATCGAAGAAGATAGATAAGGCGGCAGCCATGCTGAAGGTATTGGCACACCCCAAAAGACTGGCGATTGTGGATTTGCTCGGAAAAGAGGATAAAATGACTGTTACAGAGATATATAAGCAGTTAGACCTTCCCCAGGCCATCGCATCGCAGCACCTCATTACACTCAAAGACAAGGGCGTGCTCTCGTCCTTTAAAGTGGGAACCAAGATCTATTACTCCCTGGCTATCCCCAAATTGATCGACGTGATCGATTGCCTGGAAGAATGCTGCATTGATATATAAGTATGAGCCTGCACCTCGGTGCGGCTTTCTTTGCCAGTGGATGAAACGGCTAAGGCCCCCGTACATCTCAGGAATGGGAGATTTGCGGAGGCCTTAGTTGTTTTTTCACTAAGAAAATTGCACTGTTTACTCAGTTTTTTGGTCCTCACTCACCGGCTGATTCTCCAAATTAAAGAGGTCATTGAGCAGGTCGATGAGGGTTTCAGCCTCCCCGCGCTTGCAAGCGGCTTTCAGTTGCAGTACCGGCAGCTTTATAATTTTTTGCATCATCGACTTGGTGATGCTGTCTACTAACTTTGTCTCTTTCGGCCCCAGTTTCTTCACGTAGCGGGCTATTTCCTCCTGCCGTATCGTTTCCAGTGCGCTCTTTAGGCGGTGGATTGTCGGCGACACCATCATCTCCTTCGACCAGTCGTTGAACTGGTCAATCGACTCCGTCACAATCTCCTTTACTTTCGGCACCGAGTTGATGCGGCGCTGCAGCGCCTCGGAAGCTTTGTTTTGAATGGTATCGATGTTATACACCAGCACGCCCGGTATACTTTCCAGGTCGGCTTCCACACTGCGCGGTACAGCCAGATCGATAAAGAACTTATAGGTAAGGATGTCCAAGCGCTTCACCATTTCCTTGGTAAAAAACGGCGTCTCGCGGGCTACGGAAGAGATGATCACATCGGCCTCCTTCATGCCCTGCACGATCTCCTCGAAAGGCAGGATCTCCATGTGGCACTCTTCGGCCAGGGCCTGCGCCTTTGCCTTGGTGCGGTTCGAGATCTTTACGTTCTTAAAGCCCAGGTCTTTCAGGTTGCGGCACACATCGGCGCCAATCTCGCCCAAACCTACCACCAGTATACTTGGGTCGGTGATGTCAGCGGTCAGCTCCTCGATCAGCTCGATCGCGGCGTAAGAGGTAGAGGCAGCACCGTCCCGGAAAGAGGTCTCCTGCACCACGCGCTTGTTGGTGAAGAAGATCGTGTGCATCAGGCGGTGGAGGAACGGGCCGGCGGTTTCGTTGTCGGCGCTCCACTGGTAGGCCATCTTCACCTGGTTCGAGATCTGCATATCGCCCACCACCTGCGACTCCAGCCCCATCGACACGTCGAAAAGGTGCTGCACGGCATCGTCGTGCTCGCTCAGGATGGTGAAATAGTCGAAGTACTGGGAGATGTTCTCGATGCCCTTGGTGATGCCCAAAAGCTTGACGATCTCCTTGCTGTAGTCGATATCGGCGTTGTAGTATACTTCGGTGCGGTTGCAGGTGGACAGGACCAGGATGTCAGAAGCCTGTATAAAGCCCTTGAGCGTCTGTAGGAAAAGCCTGCAGGAGGATTCATCTAAGGCAATCAGCTCCCTGATATCCAGCGGCGCTTTCTTATACGACAGGCTGATTGCTTTAAAGTTCTGAAGCATAATAACGTGGGTTCTACTAAAGTGCAAAGTTAAGGCTCTAATTTTTAAAATGAAACTTACTTGCCCTCTATGTTCAATTTATACTAATTTCAAATAAATTACGTGATTACTGCATGATTCCCATCTACTCCCAGAAGAACAGGATAAAGCTTGTTGTTGTTATCATCGCCCTTATCATCGGTGCCGCCACCATTACCTACACCAATATACTTGTCAGCAAGTTGTCGGAGCGGGAGCAGGAACTGGTGCAGCTCTACGCTAAGGGCCTGCGCTACATGATCAACGCCCCCAGCGACGACAACATCGTGTTCATTGAGGAGGAAATCCTGTCGTCCAACACCACGGTGCCCGTTATACTAACAGATGAAAACGAAAATATTCTCGATTCTAAGAACATCAACATCCCAGAAAACATTTCGGATAAACCGGATAAAATAAACCAGTACCTGCAGGGCGAGATTGAGAAGATGAAGGAGCAGCATGCGCCGATCGTGGTGCCGTGGGCCGAGGGGTCGGTCAACTACGTTTTCTATAAGGATTCTGAACTGCTCTCGCAGCTGCGCTTTTACCCTTACGTGCAGCTGATCGTGATCTCGTGCTTTGCGCTGGTGGCTTACTTTGCCTTCAGCTACTCGCGCCGCGCCGAGCAGAACAGGGTATGGGTAGGCCTGGCCAAGGAAACGGCACACCAGCTGGGCACGCCGCTGTCGTCGCTGATGGCGTGGTACGAGTACATCAAGGGTAACCCGAAGTTTGAGAACGAGCCGATCCTGGAGGAATTGGGTAAGGATGTGCGGCGGCTGGAGATCATCACGGAGCGCTTCTCCAACATTGGCTCGGTGCCTACGCTACGCGACGAGAACATCCTGCAGGTAACGCAAAACGCCATCAACTACCTGCAGAACCGCATTTCGCGCAAAGTGGCCTTTACGGTGGAGTCTACCTTCTCGCCCGATATTACGGCCAAGGTAAACGTGTCGCTGTATGACTGGGTGATCGAGAACATCTGCAAGAACGCGGTGGATGCCATGGAGGGCCGCGGCAGTATTAACATACAGATGGTGCTCCTGGGCAAAAGCAGCATTGCCGTAGATATCACCGACACCGGGAAGGGCATCCCCAAAAGTAAGATCGACTCCGTATTCCTGCCCGGCTTCACGACCAAGAAGCGTGGCTGGGGTCTGGGCCTTGCCCTGGCCAAGCGCATCATCGACAACTACCACGACGGCAGGCTCTACGTGAAGTGGTCGGAGGTAGGAAAGGGAACGACCTTCCGGATCGTGCTGAACAGGTGATGGGAGTTAGAGCGTTTGGGAGTTAGAAAGGTAGAGAGTTAAAGAGGTGGAGATGGGCGGAAGGTATGGTCTGTTGTCCTTTGTCTCGCAGTCTTTTGTCAAGAGAATGGTGGAAGTAGTAAAGTATAGCGCAAAGTATAAACCGGCTTGGGATGCGTTTGTGGCAGGCTCTAAAAACGGCACCTTTCTGCTGCTGCGCGATTATATGGAGTACCACGCCGATAGGTTTGCGGACCACTCGCTGCTGTTTTACCACAAGGGCAAGTTGGTGGCGCTGCTGCCGGCCAATGTGGCGGGGCGGCAGGTGCAGAGCCACGGCGGCCTGAGCTACGGCGGGCTTATAACAGACAAGCGCATGAAGGCCACGCTGATGCTGGAGGTGGTGCAGGTCCTGAAGTCATACTTCCAGGAACTGGGTTTCAGAAGTGTCCTCTACAAGGTTATTCCGCACATCTACCACCAACTACCCGCCGAGGAAGACCTGTACGCCCTGTTTAGACACGAAGCTATACTTTACCGCCGCGATTTGAACTCTGCAATAGCCATTGGGGGCGCTGCAGGGTATAGCAAAGACAGACGGTGGCGCTTATCGCAGGGGAAAAGAGCTCGCTTAAAGATAGGCCAGTCGGAAAAGTATGCAGCGTTTTTTGAGCTGGAGCGAAAGCTGTTGCAAGAGAAGTATAACACCGTGCCCGCCCACACCGCGGATGAGATGGAACTGCTTGCCTCCCGCTTCCCGAAGAACATCAGGCTTTACACTGCCACTGATAGGGGTGAGTTGCTGGCCGGCGTGCTGGTGTATGAAACGCCCACGGTAGTGCACTCACAGTATATTGCCACCTCAGAGCGGGGCCGTGACCTGCACGCGCTGGATGTGCTGCTGGATTGGCTGCTAACGGAAGTATACCCGCACAAGTCCTACTTCAGCTTCGGGATTTCCACCGAGCAGCAGGGGCAGTTCCTGAACGAGGGGCTGGTCCGCAACAAGGAAAGTTACGGCGCCCGCACCATCGTGCACGACTTTTATGAGCTGAGGCTGGGGGAGTAAAATAAGCTGCGCGGCAAGTATAAAACAGCAGCGGCTGCCTTTGGTGGGGCAGCCGCTGCTGTTTTATAGGTATAACTATATGCTAAACCATTTCTGCGGCAGGCACCACTTTTACCTCGTTTTTCTTGCCGATAAGCTTGATCAGGCCCCAGAGTGTAACGGCCCCGATGACGTATACCAGCGCCCAGTGCACGCCGAAGGCAGAGAGGTTGGTGCAAACGATGTTGGCGACCAGCGCCACGGTAACAGCGTAGGGCAGCTGCGTTTTCACGTGGTCTATGTGGTTACAGCCGGAGGCAAGCGAGCTCAGGATGGTGGTGTCGGAGATAGGGGAGCAGTGGTCGCCGAAAACAGCGCCTGCCAGCACCACCGATATCACGTTATACATGATCGGCATGGTTTCCTCCATGGTAAAGCCCTGCTGCTGGCACACGTACCAGGCCGCTGGCATCATGAGCGGGTAAAGGATGGCCATGGTGCCCCAACTGGAACCGGTGGAGAAGGCGATGGCAGCCGCCAGGAAGAACGTGATCTCCGGCAGGAAGTAGGGCGATACATTGCCCGAGAGCAGCGACGTGAGGTACTCGGCGGTGTAAAGCTCCTGCGTCACGGCCGCCAGCGACCAGGCCAGCACCAGAATCAGTATGGCGGGCAGCATCGTTTTAAAACCCACCACCAGCGACTCCATCGTGGCTGTCATGCTCATGATGCGCTGGCTCAATGTTAATGCTATCGCTACGATCACACCTCCCAGTGAGGCCCAGATCAGGGCAACGTAAGAGTTAGAATCGCCGATGGTGGCGGAGAGCTTACGGAAGAAGCCCGTGCCGGGGTCGGCCCAGATTTCGGGGCTGTAGCCGGTATAAAGCAGGCCGATGATGGTACCCCCGATGACGGTAAGCACGGGCAGCAAGGCATTGATCGCACGGGTACGCGTATCATCGATCGGCTCGAACTCGGCCATTTCCTGCTGCTGTTTCTCCTGCCCCGCCTCGTCCAGACGGGCGGCGGACACGGCTCCGGTAGTGCGCGCCCTCACTTCGGCTTTGTGCATCAAGCCGTAATCGCGGTTCATCAGAATCAGCATCAGTATAAACACCAGCGTCAGCACCGGGTAATAGGCGTACTCCAGGGAGTGGAAAAACAATGAGTAGGCCCCCTCCTCAATGCCGAGCTTGGCGGCCGCGTCTTTAATATAGCCCAGCTCGGCGCCAATCCAGGTGGTAACGAAGGCAATGGCCGCCACGGGGGCCGCGGTGCTGTCCACGATGTAGGCCAGCTTCTCCCGGGAGATGCGGTGTTTGTCGGTCACGGGGCGCATGGTGTTGCCCACAATCAGGGTATTGGCGTAATCATCGAAGAAAATAGCGACACCCAATACCCAGGTTACCAACTGCGAGCTTTTGGCAGACCGGGCGTAGCGCGAGAGTAGTTTTACCACGCCGGCCATGCCGCCGTTCTTGGAGATAATGGCCACCATGCCTCCGATCAGCATCGAAAAGATAATAACGGAGACATGGTCACTGTCGGTGAGGGCTGTCATCAGGAAAGTATCGCCTACGGCCAGCAAGCCTGTGAATATCGATTTGAAGGACAACCCATAGATGACAAAGCCGCCCACCCAGATGCCGGCGAACAGCGCCAGGAGCACCTCGCGGAAGATAAGCGCCAGCACGATGGCAATGAGCGGCGGAAGGATGGAAAGCCACATCGGGAACTCCCGCACGCCACGCTGCTCCTCCACATCCAGCTGGTAAAGCCGGGCGATGGTATGGGTGCCCATGTTGGCGCTCACCTGCACCAGATCGGCCCGTTCAGGCAACGAGAATGTTGTTTCGCCCTCCATAAACTCCTTGTCCTGCAGCTCCCCGTTGATGCGCAGCGGCAGCACGCCGGTATACTTCATCAGGTTGCCGGCCTCGGAAACGGTGCGCAGGGTGAAAGCGGTGTCATTGATGGCCTGTAGCTGCAGTTCTTCTATTTCTTCTTTGGAAACCAGGTCTTGCGCCGATACCTGCACCGATAGCAGCACGAGCAGCAAGAGGCTCAGGAGGGGTCTGTAAAGCTTCATTCAGATTGTTCGCGGGTTTGTAAACTCCCTAATATAGAAAAGAATCAGGAAACGCAGAAATGTTTGTACTACGCTGCCCCAGCCGTACGCTAAAAAGAGCCCGTAGCGGCACCCTTGTACGGCGTAAAGCTTAAAGTACAGGTGTTATACTTTTAGATAGACGCTATTCCGGTGCGAGGGAATTTCCTACCTGGCCCGGTTCACGATAAAGACGCCCAGCAGAATCACCACCATGCCTGCGTAATGCCACAGGTGAATGGCTTCGCCATCGAGCACGCCCCACATCAGGGCCACGACAGGTATAAGGTAGGTAGTGGAACTGGCGAAGAGGGTGGTGGAGATGTGGATGAGTTTGTTGAAAAGTATAAGCGCGATGGCAGTGCTGAACACAGCCAGTAGGGCGATGTACAGCAGCGCCTCCCAGGCTCCCGGCACATGCTGCAGCTTATATACAAAATCAGTGGTGAGCAGGTATACCAGCGCCACCGGTCCCACCGTAAGCAAGGCCAGGCTGGAAATGGCGATGGCTTTCATGCCGTGTAGGCGGTGCTTGATGATATTGGCGCTGATGCCGTAGAAGATGGTGGCCAGCACGATGTACAGACCATAGTACATGTTGTCGAGTTCGGCGTTGCCGTTGCCGGTGAAGATAAGGATAGCCGTGCCCGCAATACCGATGATGATGCCGAGCATGCGCAGCCAAGTGATGGACTGGCCGAAAAGGATGGCTCCTGCCAGTAGCGTGAAGAGGGCCGTAAGCGAGTTCAGCACGCCTGCCAGTCCGCTGGCCAGGCGCGTTTCGGCGATGGCAAACAGGAAAGCCGGAAAGAAGTTGCCCAGCAAACCGGTACCCAGCAGGAATTTCCAGCGGCTGGGCTCCACTTTGCGCAGGTTCCTGATAGCGAACGGCAGCAGCACGGCGCAGGCGATCACCATCCGCAGGGCACCCACCTCATCAGAGGAGAAAACTACCAGCCCTTTTTTGATCAGTATAAACGAGGTGCCCCAGATAAGGGCAAGTATGGTCACCAGCACCCAGGCGAGTGCCGGTATGGCGGTTTCTTGTGTTGCGGGAGAAGCGGAGGATTTAATAGTTAGAAAGTTAGAAGGTTAAAAAGTTAGAAAGTAAGGGCAAAAGTAAAGAGTTGGAGCGTCAGATCTAGTTATCTGATGCCCCAACTCCTGAAATTTTTTTGATGATGTGGTAAAACGATGGGAGCTGCCGCAGGTGTATCGGGAGCGCAGCCTGCGGCTAAGTATAAGGCAGGTTTGCAAATGCTTCCTGCGGCAGCAGAAAAGATGCTTTAATCGCAACTTGAGTTATAAAGTATAACCAGCACCAGGCAGCCCGATCTTTGCAAAGCAAAGAGCCGAAGATTTCTGCCTTATGCTGCCACAAGTTGCGCTCCCGCTACACCTGCGGCAGAACCGTTATTCCTAACTTTTTAACTCTCTAACTTTCTAACTCCCAAACTCTCTAACTCCTAAACTTCCACATAGCTCATGGTCTGGGCGATCTCATCCAGCGTGTCGTAGATTTCCTGGATGTCCTCGGACTGCACCAGCTTCATGCGCAGCGGCTTGAAGTGCGGCAGGCCACGGAAGTAATTAGTATAGTGGCGGCGCATTTCAAAGATGCCCAGTTTGTCGCCTTTCCATTCCAGCGAATGCGTAAAGTGCTGGCGGCATACCTCCACACGCTCCTCCAGTGTTGGCCCGGCTAACAACTCGCCTGTATTCATGTAGTGTTTGATCTCGTTGAAGATCCAAGGGTAGCCGATGCTGGCGCGGCCGATCATGATGCCATCCACACCATACTTGTTGCGGTACTCCAGGGCCTTTTGCGGGGAATCGATATCGCCGTTTCCGAAGATGGGGATGTGCATGCGCGGGTTGTTCTTCACCTCCGCGATCAGGCTCCAGTCGGCCTCGCCCTTGTACATCTGCACGCGCGTGCGGCCGTGTATGCTCAGAGCTTTTATGCCGATGTCCTGCAGCCTTTCCGCCGTCTCCACGATATACTTGGTATCCTCGTCCCAGCCGAGGCGGGTTTTTACGGTAACCGGCAGGTTGGTCGCCTTCACGATCTCCTCGGTCATCTTCACCATCTTGGGTACATCGCGCAGCAAAGCGGCACCTGCGCCCTTGCAGGCCACGTTCTTTACAGGGCAGCCATAGTTGATGTCGATTAGGTCCGGACCGGCCTGTGCCGACACGATGGCCGCCTCGCGCATCGACTCAATATCAGACCCGAAGATCTGGATGCCGATAGGGCGTTCGTAGTCAAAAATGTCGAGTTTTTGCACACTTTTGGCGGCATCACGTATCAAACCCTCAGAGGAGATAAACTCTGTGTACATCAGGTCGGCACCGTTGGCTTTGCATACTTTGCGGAACGGCGGATCACTTACGTCCTCCATCGGTGCCAGCAGCAACGGAAACTCCCCTAGCTCTATGTTAGCAATCTTTACCAAAGCAAAATCTAATTATTCGCGTAAATTTACGCCATTAAAACCTAATTCTCCCTATGAAAGGTTTCATCTCGAAGGATCTGCACCCAAGTTGGGTATTGTTACTGCTAATAGTATACATGGCAGGCGGCTATTTCGTGGCCATGTTTGTGGTGGGCATACTGTCGAACTGGATCTTCGGGATCAGCTTTATTGAACTGGCTGGCGTGGCCACCAACCCGGCCGACCACCCGCAGGGGCCGCAGGTGATGCTGCTGCTGCAGGGCGTGCTGCAGTTCTTCGCGTTCATCGTAGCGCCGCTGTTCCTGCTGCTCTCCCTCCACTACAGGCTTGGCGATTACCTGAACCAGAAACTGCCTTCCCCGTGGCTGCTCGTGCTGCTCAGCGGCCTGCTCGTTATTGCCATTATGCCTGCCAATTCGGTTATCATCAACTGGAACGCCAACATGAACTTCCCCGACTTTATGCGCCCCTTTGAGGAGTGGGCGCGGGCGCAGGAGGAGCAACTGGCCGAGCTCACCAAGCTGATCACCAGGTTTAACTCGGTGCCGGAGTTGCTGATTGGCCTGGTGGTGTTTGCCCTAATACCCGCCGTGGGGGAGGAGTTGGTTTTCCGGGGTATCGCGCAGCAACAGATTCACCGCTGGTCGGGCAACATCCATGTGGCTATATGGATTACGGGCATTATCTTCGCGGCCATCCATGTGCAGTTCTTTGGTTTTTTGCCGCGGGCCATACTTGGAGCCCTGTTCGGATATTTATACTTTTGGTCGGGCCGCATACTTGTGCCGATCGTGGCGCACTTTGCCAACAACGGCTTTACCGTTTTCCTGCTATACTTGCAGCAGACGCGCGCTATTGATGCCGACATAGAGAGCACCGAGGCCATGCCCTGGTATAGTATCGCGTTATCGGTGCTGATAAGTGCCGCTATTCTATACTTCCTGTACCAGGCCTACGGCCGTGTTCCGCAGCGCAGGCAGCGTGTGGCGGAGGCTGCAGCGGCAGAAGGCCAACTCTAAACTCAACCCTAAACCCTTACACCCGTCGCCTGTTCCGGCGCAAGTCCTTTTCATGAGTAATAAGCTATCAACCCTCAGTAACTTAAACCAACGGATCATAGTAGGGGTGCTGGGCGCCGCGGTGTTTGTGGGCGGTATCTGGTTTAGCGAATGGACGTACTTCCTGCTATTTCTGGGGCTCACGCTGTTGGGCGTTTCCGAGTTCTATACGTTGGTAGGGGTGCAAGGCATGCGGCCCAACAAGCCGCTGGGGCTGCTGTTGGGCGGGGTATTCTTCACCTCCATGTTCCTGGTGCAGAAGGAGGTGATGCCGCCTGAACTGCTCTACCTCTCGCTGCCGCTGCTGTTCCTGGTCTTCATCGCCGAGATGTACCGCAAAAAACCGCAGCCCTTCACCAACATCGCCTTCACCATCACCGGTGCGGTATATATCGCCGGGCCGTTCGGGCTGCTGCACCTGCTAGGCTACCTCGGTGAGGAGTACAGCTGGCAACCTATACTTGGCCTCATGCTGCTGATCTGGGCCGCAGACACGGGCGCGTATATTTTTGGCAAGAACTTCGGCAAGAACAAGCTGTTTGAGCGCATCTCTCCCGGCAAGACCTGGGAAGGCTGGGTTGGCGGCACGCTCCTGACGGTGCTGGTGGGCTACGGCCTGTCGTACCTGTTCCTCGATCTGGAAGTATACCAGTGGGTGGGAGTGGCTGTGATTGTGGGCGTTATCGGCGTGCTGGGCGACCTTTCGGAGTCAATGCTGAAGCGCAGTTTAGGCGTGAAAGACTCGGGCACGTTGCTGCCCGGCCACGGCGGCATCCTCGACCGCTTCGACAGCCTGCTGCTGGTGATCCCGTTTGTGGTGGCTTTCCTCGAAATCTTCTAAAAAAAATTTGCTGGCGGCCCTTAGGAGGTTGCAAGTATAATTCTCAACTTTGCCCCGAATCTAATTCACTGATTAATTACTCACTAATAACTTAAAAGAGTAGATGATGTTATACAAAGAGCCAGCTCCGATCAAGGATAAGGAAAACCCTTTTGAATCGATGATGTCGCGTTTCAATATCGCGGCGGAGGTGCTGGGGTTGGATGAGGAAGTATACAACGTGCTGAAGTCTCCAACACGTCAGGTAATCGTGAACATACCTGTTACGATGGACGATGGCAAGGTGCGTGTATTTGAAGGCTACCGCGTGATCCACTCCACCATTCTGGGCCCGTCCAAAGGAGGTGTGCGCTATGCGCCGGATGTGTTCCTGGACGAGGTGAAGGCCCTGGCGGCCTGGATGACCTGGAAGTGTGCCGTGGTGGACATTCCTTACGGTGGTGCCAAAGGCGGCATCATCTGCGATCCGTTCTCCATGTCTGCCGGTGAGATGGAGCGCTTGACAAGAGCCTATACCTCATCGTTGCAGGATATCTTCGGCCCCGACCGCGACATTCCTGCCCCGGACATGGGTACAGGTCCGCGCGAGATGGCCTGGATGATGGACGAATACTCCAAAACGAAAGGCTCTACGGAGCATGCCGTAGTGACCGGCAAGCCATTGGTGCTGGGCGGCTCCCTGGGGCGCGTGGAGGCCACCGGCCGCGGCGTAATGGTGTCGGCCCTGGCGGCCATGGATAAGTTGGGCATGGACCCGTCTAAATCTACTGCCGCGGTGCAGGGCTTTGGAAACGTGGGTGCCTGGGCTGCCAAACTCATGGCAGAGCGTGGCGTGAAGATCCTGGGCGTTAGCGACGTAAGCGGCGCCTACTGGAACGACAACGGCATCGATATTGAAGAAGCCATTGAGTATAAGAACGCGCACAACGGACGCCTGGAAGGCTACAAAGGAGCTGAATTGATGGATGACGCAGGCGAGTTGCTGACAGCCAAAGTGGACGTGCTGGTGCCCGCCGCCGTGGAGGACGTGATCACGATCCACAACGTAGACAAGATCCAGGCCCGCCTGATCGTGGAGGGAGCCAACGGCCCCACTTCCTACAAGGCCGACAACATCATCAACGAGAAAGGCATTATGGTGGTACCGGACATCCTGGCGAACTCAGGTGGCGTAACCGTATCTTACTTCGAGTGGGTGCAGAACCGCATGGGCTTTAAGTGGACGCTGGACCGCGTAAACGAGCGTGCCGAGCGTATCATGAACGAGGCCTTTGAGCGTGTTTATGCTGCTTCTCAGAAGTATAATGTGCCGATGCGCATCGCTGCCTACATCGTGGCCATCGATAAAGTAGCCATGACGTACAAGTACCGTGGCGGCTTCTAAAAGATTTTTTAGAGGAATAACCGAAAGTTTATATAATTTTGAAGCAGGTAATAGCCCATCCACGTAACTGGATGGGCTATTATGAGTTATATAGTACCTGCGGCAAACATAAAAACGGATGAAAATTCACAAGGAAGGACGGAAGATATTATTTTTTACATTACTCACACTTGTAGCGCTCAACGTGCTGCTCTACATTTTTAATGCCGGGAACGATACCTTTAACAAAATCTTCTCGGCTGTGTCGGCCGTTCTTTTCCTGCTGATCCTGCAGTTCTTCCGTAGCCCTTACCGCACGCTGCTGTTGCACGAAGACCTGATCATTGCCCCGGCCGACGGCAAGGTGGTGGTGATAGAGGAAGTGGAGGAGCCGGAGTATTTCCAGGACAAGCGCAAGCAGATCTCCATTTTTATGTCGCCGATAAACGTGCACATCACGCGTAACCCGGTTTCCGGCATCGTAAAGTATTTCAAGTACCACCCGGGTAACTACTTTGTGGCCTGGCATCCGAAATCGAGCACGCAGAACGAGCGTACCACCGTGGTGGTGGAGTCGACCGCTGGCCCGGAGGTGCTTTTCCGGCAGATTGCCGGAGCCATGGCGCGCCGCATTGTGTGGTATGTAAACGAGGGCGATGAGGTTAGCCAGGGTGAGGAGTTCGGCTTCATCAAATTCGGCTCGCGCGTGGATATCTTCGTGCCGCTGGACACGGAAATCAAAGCCGAGCTAGGCCAGAAGACGAAGGGCGGCCAAACCGTCATTGCCCAGCTGAAAACGCCGCCACCAACGCTGTTCGGGTAAGCTTACGGGCGTATCACGTAGCACGTATCAAGACGAAAAAAAGCCGCTGCAATTTATACTTGCAGCGGCTTTTTTATTTGTCAGAATCAGGATTTTCAGGATCTATGCGTTGCCCCATAAATACCATATGTTTAGCAATAGCGTGACTTGTGGCTATAACTGCTGCAGTTTGCAACTGCTTTGCTTTAAAAAAGCAAAGGGCCAAGGTCTTAGCTATACGTTATACTTTAGCTAAGGCCCGTAGAGTATGAATCTGCGGAAGTATACTTTTCTGCCCGCTCAGCAAGCGAGTCGCAAACTTGGAGCATACAACGCCATGATTTCAAAAGTCGTGACACTTGATACGTGCTACGCAAAAACTAGTACCAGCTCTCCACCAGCTTCATCAGCTGCTCCAGGTACTGCTGGTCCACCTCGTCGAAGTCGTTGAGTTTGTCGCTGTCCACATCCAGCACTAGTTTCACTTCGCCATCTTTTATAGCCGGCAACACAATTTCTGATTTAGAGTCGCTGCTGCAGGCAATATGCCCTGGAAAAGCCTCCACGTCCGGAACCAGTATGGTTCTTTGCTGCGTGTAGCAGGCGCCGCAAACGCCCTTGTGGTACGGGATGCGGGTGCAGGCAATCGGTCCCTGGAACGGCCCCAGCACCAGCTGCCCCTCTTTGTTGAAGTATACGCCTACCCAGAAGAAGCCCATGCCTTGGCGCAGCGCGGCCACCAGATTAGAAATATTAGCAATCAAATCCGTTTCGCCGGTGGTTAAAGCCTCTATCTGCGGGAGCAGCGCTTTATACTTTTCTTCTTTGCTGAGGTGTGTATCTATAATTAAGGATTCGGCCATGGGTTAATTTTGAATGAGTGATTGAGTGAATTTTTAATGGGATAAAGCGCTAATTGTTCATGATGAAGTATAGCAGTACTAATAACAAATAACTATCAACGAATAACTAACGCCGGTAGTGCAACAACTGGTCAGGGCCTAAAGTTTGTATACTTTGCAGCTGGCCAAAGGCCATGCCGGGCGCTTTTATACCTTCTCCAAGCGTTTTGTGCAGGCTCTTGAACACCAGCGCCTCGTCCCAAAGGTTAGCCTGCAGCAGGCTCTCCAGCAAAAAGGTGCCCCCTTCCACCATCACCGACAGCACGTTGCGCCGGTGCAGGTCCTGCATGATCTGCGGAAGTATAAGCTCGTCCTCCTGCAGCTGCACAAAGTATAAATGCTCCCGATCCTCCTGATGCCTGTAAGTATAAACCACCGTCGGTTGGCTGCCATCGAAGAGGTGCAGGTGCGGCGGCAGCAGCAGGTTTTTGTCTATCACCAGCCGCAGTGGACTTGGCCCGTGCCATAAGCGTGTGTTCAGGCGCGGATTATCGTAGAGGGCGGTGCGGCTGCCTACCAGAATGGCCTGCTCTTCGGAGCGCCACTTGTGCACCAGCCGCTGCGCCAGCTTCCCGCTGATCTGCTGTTGCCGGTAGTTAGCTCCTGCAATGAAACCGTCTGCCGTCTCAGCCCACTTCAAAAGTATAAACGGCCGCTGATGAGTATGAAACGTGAAGAAACGCTTATTCAGCTCCAACCCTTCCTCCTCCAGTACGCCCACCTTTACCTGGGCGCCGGTATCGAGGAGCTTCCTGATGCCGCGCCCGGCCACCAGCGGGTTGGGGTCCGTGTTGCAGATCACCACGTCCTTCACGCCATGGCTGATGAGCAGGTCGGCGCAGGGAGGTGTTTTGCCGTAGTGCGAGCAGGGCTCCAGCGTTACGTATACCTTGCTCTCCGGAAGTAGGCTTTTGTCCTCCACGGCCGCAATGGCATTTACCTCGGCATGCGGGCCTCCATACTGCTTATGCCAGCCCTCGCCGATGATCTGCCCTTTGTGCACCACCACGCAACCTACCATCGGGTTAGGGCTGGTGTAGCCGCTGCCCAATCGGGCCAGCTCCAGGGCGCGTCGCATGTATCGTTCGTCAGACATCAGAGAGTTAGAAAGTTAAAGAGTTAGAGAGTTAGAGAGTTAGAAAAGAAGCCACTCAAAAGGAAAATTAAGCATCAGAGCGGCATACTTTCACGTCTTAGAAGCTGTAGCACTTGGCTAAAGAAAGGACGAAGCACCACTTTCTAACTTTCTAACTCAGAAAGTTCTAGTTTTGCAAAGATATCGAAATCAACAGAAAGTATAGGCGTGGCGACAATTGAGCAGTTAGGGAAGCATATCCGTGAAAGTATAAAGGCAGCTTACCCCGAGCCGGAGGCAGGAAGTATAGCGCAGCTGGTACTGGAGCACGTGCTGCAGAAAAACCGCGTGCAGCTGACGCTGGCACAGCAGGAGCAGGTGCACGCGGAACAGGAGCGGCAGGTGAAGGAGATGACTCAGCGGCTGCAGCGGCAGGAGCCGGTGCAGTACGTGCTGGGCGTGGCGTACTTTTACGGGCTGGAGCTGCTGGTGGACGAGCGGGTGCTGATCCCAAGGCCGGAGACGGAAGAGCTAGTGGATTTGGTGCTTCGGGAGTATAAAAACCAGCAGGGGCTACAAGTGCTGGATATCTGCGCCGGAAGTGGCTGCATTCCGCTGGCGCTAGCGGCCAATCTTCCGAGTGCAAACGTATACGGGTTGGAGGTGTCAGGGGGGGCGCTGGAGGTGGCGCGCGCTAATGCGGCCAAGTATAACCTGCCGGTGCAATGGCTGCAGGCGGATATTTTTGAGCCGGTGCCAGGTATAAAATTAGCCTCACTGGATATCATCACGAGCAATCCGCCGTATGTGCTGGAGGAGGAGAAGCAACAGATGCGGGAGAACGTGCTGGAGTATGAGCCGCACCTGGCACTGTTCGTGCCCGACCAGGACCCGCTGAAATACTACAGGAGGATAACGGAGGTGGCGCAACAGCTGCTAAAAAAAAGCGGCAGGCTATACTTTGAGATAAATGAGCGTTACGGACAGGAGGTGAAAGAATTGCTTCTAACTGCGGGTTTTGCGCAGGCGCAGGTGGTGCAGGACCTCTTTGGAAAGGACCGTATCGTGTGGGGCGAGAAGTAGCTGTTAGCGTAAAAACCGACTAAAACTATCCAAAGTATTAGTTAAAATTGTACTTTTGTGGTAAAATTAGCCAGATACTGTTTTGCTGCTGTTTAATCTGTAGTTTCAGCGCAATGGGAAAGTATAAAAGGCCGTTTTGCTCCTGAACGGACTGGTCCGGTCGGGGTTATTATCTTGTAAACAAAACTAAACTATATATAACGTGTACCAGGAAATACTCAACAAAGAAGCCAAACTGGCAGTGATTGGTTTAGGCTACGTGGGGCTGCCTATTGCCTTAGCCTTCGCTAAAAAGGTAAAAGTGATCGGGTTTGATATTAACTCAAAGCGCGTGGAGCTAATGCGCAACAGCATTGACCCGAGCGGGGAGCTGGAAAGCAGTGAGTTTGAAGGCGCTGACATTGCGTTTACCGACAGCCTGGACGTGCTGCGCGAGGCCCGTTTCTTTATTGTAGCTGTGCCAACACCAATCGATAATCATGCCCAACCAGACCTGAAGCCATTGCTTTCGGCCTCTACTACGGTAGGCAAGGTGCTGAAGAAAGGCGATTACGTGGTGTTTGAGTCCACGGTATACCCTGGTTGCACCGAGGAGGATTGTGTGCCGGTGCTGGAGCGCGAGTCGGGCCTGAAGTTCGGAGAAGATTTTAAGGTAGGTTACTCGCCGGAGCGTATCAACCCGGGCGACAAGGAGCATACGTTGGCCAAGATCGTGAAGGTGGTTTCCGGCAGTGACCCGGAGGCAGCAGAGGAGATTGCCAACGTATACGAGCTGGTGATCGATGCCGGCGTACACCGCGCCTCTTCTATCAAAGTAGCTGAGGCGGCCAAGGTTATTGAGAACACGCAGCGCGACCTCAATATCGCTTTGATGAACGAGCTGTCCATCATCTTTGACAAGATGAACATCAATACCTATGAGGTGCTGGAGGCCGCCGGTACGAAATGGAACTTCCTGCGCTTCTCCCCGGGCCTGGTGGGTGGCCACTGCATCGGCGTGGACCCATACTACCTGACCTATAAGGCAAAAGCCCTGGGATATGATGCCAAGGTTATCCTGAGTGGCCGTACCACCAACGACACCATGGGCGCCCACATCGCTAACAAACTGGTGAAGATGATGATCATGCGGGGCAAGAATATCTCGCAGACGAAGGTGCTGGTAATGGGCGCTACGTTCAAGGAGAACGTGGAGGATATCCGTAACTCGAAGGTCGTGGACGTGATCCGGGAGCTACAAAGCTTCAACGTGAATGTGGAGGTAGTGGACCCGTATGCCAACTCGGAGGAGCTGCAGCACGAGTATGGTTTCGGCCTGGTAGAAGAGGCTGGCAAAGATTACGATGCCGTGGTGGTAGCCGTGCCGCACAACGCGTACATGGAGCTGGACGAGAGCTACTTCAAGTCGATCATGAACGATAGCCCGATCCTGGTGGACCTGAAAGGCATCTTCCGCAACAGAATCAAGGACATCGAATATACAAGCTTATAAGTTTTGGCAAACGCAAAGATACTGGTTACCGGCGGAGCCGGTTATATCGGCTCCCACACCGTGGTGGAGCTAGTGGAGGCCGGCTACGAGCCGGTGATCATCGATAACTTCTCCAACTCAGAGGAGAGCGCTTTGGAAGGCATTGCCGCCATACTTGGCCGCGACATCCCTTGCCACCGCATCGACTGTACGGACACGGAGGCGCTGCGCCAGGTGTTCCGGCAGGAGCAGAACATCCAGGGGGTGATTCATTTCGCAGCCTACAAGGCAGTGGGCGAGTCGGTGGCAGAGCCGCTGAAGTACTACCACAACAACGTGGGCTCGCTGGTGGCGCTGCTGCAGGTAATGGAAGAGTTTCATGTATACAACCTGGTATTCTCCTCGTCGTGCACTGTGTACGGCATTCCCGAGCAACTGCCTGTAACCGAGCAGACGCCGGTGCAGAAGGCGAACTCCCCGTACGGCAATACCAAGAAAGTCTGCGAGGAGATCCTGACGGACCTGGCCAACAGCGGGAGCAGTAACATCAAAGCCACAGCGCTGCGCTACTTCAACCCGATTGGGGCGCATGCATCCGCAAAGATTGGCGAGTTGCCATTGGGCGTGCCCAATAACCTTGTGCCATTCATTACGCAGACTGCCGCCGGAATCAGAAAGGAGCTTACAGTCTTTGGGAATGATTACGATACGCCGGACGGCACCTGCATCCGCGATTACATACATGTGGTAGACCTGGCCAAGGCGCACGTGGTAGCGGTGGAGCGCCTGCTGCAAGGCAAAGCGCAAAGTATAGAATTCTTCAATGTAGGCACGGGCACAGGGAATACCGTATTGGAAGCCATCAAGGCTTTTGAGAAGGCATCCGGCCAGGAGCTGAACTACAAAGTGGGCCCGCGCCGCGCCGGTGATGTGCCGAAGATCTACGCCGACGTGACGAAATCAACCCAAGAGCTCGGCTTTAAAACCACCAGTACCCTGGAGGAGGCCATGAAAAGCGCCTGGGACTGGCAGTTATCTCTTCAGAAAACAGAAGTATAAGTATGAAAATATTGATTACAGGCGGCGCCGGCTTTATCGGCTCGCATGTGGTGCGCCTGTTCGTCACCAAGTACCCGGAGTACCAGGTCTACAACCTCGACAAGCTGACGTACGCCGGTAACCTGCAGAATCTCTCGGACATTGAGGAGCGGGAGAACTACACCTTCCTGAAAGGCGACATCGTAGACGCGGACTACCTGGAGGAGATCTTCTCTGCTTATAAGTTTGATGCCGTGATCCACCTGGCGGCCGAGTCGCACGTGGACCGCTCCATTTCCGATCCGCTGGCCTTCGTGCAGACGAACGTGATCGGCACGGTGAACCTGCTCAACGCGGCCCGTAAACATTGGGCAGATGATCTAAGCAAGCACCTGTTCTACCACATTTCTACCGACGAGGTATACGGCTCGCTGGGCGAGGATGGGCTGTTTACCGAGGAGACGGCGTACGACCCGCGCTCCCCGTACTCTGCTTCTAAAGCTAGCTCTGACCACTTCGTGCGCGCCTGGTACCATACCTATGGTCTGCCGATCAAAATATCCAACTGCTCGAACAACTACGGCCCGAACCACTTCCCCGAGAAGCTCATTCCGCTGGCCATCCACAACATCAAAAACGAGAAACCGGTACCGGTGTACGGCAAGGGCGAGAACGTGCGCGACTGGCTCTACGTGCTGGACCACGCCCGCGCCATCGACGTGATCTTCCATGAGGGCAAGGTAGGCGACACCTACAACATTGGCGGCGTGAACGAGTGGAAGAACCTGGATTTGATCGAGCTGCTCTGCGACCAGATGGACGAGAAGCTGGGTCGTGAGAAAGGCTACAGCAGAAAGCTGATCACGTTTGTAAAGGACCGCGCCGGCCACGACCTGCGCTACGCCATCGACTCTGGTAAGCTGATGGACGAGCTAGGCTGGAAGCCGTCGGTAACCTTTGAGGAGGGCCTGAGCAAAACAGTGGACTGGTACCTGCAGAACCCGGAGTGGCTCGATAACGTGACCTCGGGCAACTACCAGAGCTATTACGAGCAGCAGTACACCCACAGATAAGTATAGATTTTAGAAACGATATGTACGATTCCCCATTCCACGACCAGCCCCTCGATGGGCTGTCGTTTTTAGTAACAGGCGGGGCCGGTTTTATCGGCTCTAACCTGGTGGAGTACCTTTTAAAGTATAATGCGGGCAAGGTGCGCGTGCTGGACAACTTCTCCAACGGCTACCGCAAGAACATCGAGCAGTTTCTGGACAACCCGGCCTTTGAGCTGGTGGAGGGCGACATCCGCAACGTACAAACCTGCCTGGACGCCTGTCAGGGCATGAACGTGGTGCTGCACCAGGCGGCGCTGGGTTCGGTGCCCCGAAGCATCAACGACCCGGTTACGACCAACGACGTGAACGTGGGCGGCTTTGTGAACATGCTCACTGCGGCCAAGGAGCAGCAGGTGAAGCGCTTCGTGTATGCCGCCTCCTCGTCTACCTACGGTGACAGCAAAGAGCTGCCGAAGGTGGAGGACCGCATCGGCAAGCCGCTCTCGCCCTACGCCGTGACCAAGTACGCTAACGAACTTTACGCTGATGTTTTTGGCAAGACCTATGGTATGGAAATCATCGGGCTGCGCTACTTCAACATCTTCGGTCCGAAACAGGACCCGAATGGCGCTTATGCCGCTGTGATTCCTTTGTTCATAGATGCATTGATCCACAACCGCTCGCCGAAGATAAACGGGGACGGCGGGCAGACGCGTGATTTTACATTTGTGGAGAACTGCGTGGAAGCTAACATCAAAGCGGCCCTGGTGGAGAACCCGGAGGCGGTGAATCAGGTCTATAACATTGCCGTGGGCGACAGAACCTCGCTGCTGCAGATGTTCCATATCCTGAAAGAAACCGCTGGTGCCGACGTAGAGCCAGTGCACGGACCTAACCGCGCCGGCGACATCCGCGATAGCCTAGCAGATATTTCTAAAGCGCAGCACCTGCTCAAGTATAACCCTCAGGTGCGCATACAGGAAGGCTTGCAGCGCACGTTTGAGTGGTTCAAGAACAATCAGGAATTTATTTACAGGGATTCGAAAGCCGCCACGGCGGAGTAACAAAGTATAAGCGGAGATGAAAGGAATTATATTGGCCGGGGGCTCGGGCACCAGGCTGCACCCTTTGACTTTGGCGGTGAGCAAGCAGCTCATGCCGGTCTACGACAAGCCCATGATCTATTATCCCCTGTCCACCTTGATGCTGGCGGGTATTCGGGAAATTCTTATTATCTCCACGCCCCACGACCTGCCCCTGTTCGAGCGTCTCTTGGGCGACGGGGTGCAGATCGGCTGCCGCTTCAGCTACGCCGTGCAGGAGGTACCCAACGGGCTGGCGCAGGCCTTTGTGATCGGCCAGGAGTTTATTGGCAACGATAAAGTGGCCCTGGTGCTGGGCGACAACATCTTCTACGGCTCAGGCATGAGCAAGCTCCTGCAGGCCAACGCCGATCCGGACGGGGGCGTGGTGTATGCCTACCACGTGCACGATCCGGAGCGCTACGGGGTGGTCGAGTTCGACCATGAGATGAAGGCAGTCTCCATCGAGGAGAAGCCCCGAGAGCCCAAGAGCAGCTACGCTGTGCCGGGGCTCTACTTCTACGACAACGAAGTAGTCAGCATCGCCAAGAGCCTGGAGCCCAGTGCCAGGGGCGAGTACGAGATCACGGACGTGAACCGCGAGTATCTCAGAAGAGGTAAGCTCAAAGTAGGCATTCTCAACCGCGGTACCGCCTGGCTCGACACGGGCACCATTCAGTCGCTGATGCAGGCGGCTACCTTTGTGCAGGTGATTGAGGAGCGGCAGGGACTCAAGATCGGCTGCATTGAGGAGGTGGCCTGGCGCATGGGCTTCATCTCGGATGAAGAGCTGAGGGAAATTGCCGAGCCGCTGCGAAAGAGCGGGTATGGGGAGTATTTATTGAGGATGCTGAAAGAGAAAATATAAAGTATAGAAAGGCTGCCTGAGAGGGTAGCCTTTTTTTGTGCTGTAGTTTGAGAGAATTAGCTGGCCGATACTATCGGCTTACTCGGTTTATCTGCTATATTTAAAGTGTAGCAGGAGTGTTCCTTATACAATAGCGAGTAGATACTTTTATGCAACCAATTTTTTCCAGAAACATTGACTTTAATAAAATTGCCTTTGTTAATTGGCGCATTGACAAAGACGCCGATATTCGCAATATTCTAAATCTTGCAGAAGGGTATTCAGACGCAGCTATAGAACTAGCAAAATTGTGTTTATCTGATAATGAAGATAAGAAAGCGGATATTCTAATATTTCCTATACTCACCAACGCGAATCATGGAATTGAGCTTTATCTAAAAGGATTAAATTGGATATTAAATAAGCTTCTCGAATCTGCAAATAAAATCGAAGGAGGTCATAATATTCAGCAAATATTTCAGACCCTAAAATCAAAGATCAAACTTTATAAAGGGAGGTTGTCAGTTAGAGAATTTGAGGCATCAATGGAGGAGCTTCAAAGCTATATAACTGAGTTATTTGACAAAATAGAAGCCACCCCAAAAGACAATAAAATGGATTTCTCACGCTATCCTTTCAACAACGTCTATGACAACCATTTTTACGTGAAGTCAATAGGCAATATTGAAATAGATTTAGAAAATTTCGTGTTCCGATTCGAGAAAATAAAAGAAACCCTAGATACGATGAGTGATTATCTGTACTATCAGGAATTAAATCATGAGTGGTAAAAGGCGGGCAAATAGGGTATTGCCAAATCAGGGTATAAGCGATACTATGGAGGCTGACGAATAAGCTGTAAACGGCCTTTTTTATTCATCTTCGGTAATGCCAATGTCCTGCCTTCGGGAACATCTAAAACCGCTACAATAATAAATGAAAACACCCTTACTATCCATTATCATTCTTCTGGCTGCGTTTAGCACCTTTGCTCAGTCTGCAAATGAGTTGAATGAAAAGTCAAAGGAATATTTCACGAGCGGAGACACAGGTACTGCTCTGCCACTACTGAAGAAAGCGGCCGAATTAGGCAGTGCTGAAGCGCAGTATAATCTCGGGCATTGCTACCAGTCAGGAGTCGGAGTAGAGAAAGATGCTGAGAAAGCAGTTGAATGGTATGCGAAATCTGCAGAGCAAGGCTGGAATGATGGCCTGTATGCGATGATGATGGCATATGGTACTGGAGATGGTGTAACACAAGACTTCCATAAAGCCTTTTCTTACGCATTAAAGTGTGCGACTAATGGGGATGGAACCTGTATGTTTAACGTCATCAATTGCTACAAAGAAGGGGTGGGTACTGAGAAAGATCCTGTTAAGATGCTTGAGTGGGCCATTCGTTTAGGTAAGCTTGAAAACCCGGAAAATTTGCAGAAGAGTGGATACATTACCTCCGCCAGATTAAACCTTGCTTATATGTACCGCGATGGTAGCGATGTTAGGCAGGATATGTATAAAAGCTATTTGTGGTTTCTGGTATACAATGAGTCTAAAAGAGATTTCTCTTACTTGCAGCAGCAAGCTATAGTGGGGGAGATAGAAGAACTTGAGAAGCAACTGACCACAGAGCAAAAGGCAAATGCAGTAAAAGAGGCTGAAAAGTTAATAGAAAGGCCATTGCAAAATTTAGCTAACCTGTACCACGCAGAAATGTAGCTCCATAAACTACGTAGTCTTACTCTCCCTACAACACAAACCCCAACAGCAGTCCGGTAAGGATAAGCACCGGCGCGGGTATTTTGGTGAACATAAGCAGGCAGAAAGTTACCACTACAATGCTGAAGTTGAGGATAGTGCTTTCGATGGGGTGGTAGAGCAGTATGGCCGCAGCCACTACCATGCCGGAACTTACGGCGCTGATACCCTCCAGCGAAGCGCGGATCACCCTGTACTTTTTCAGCTCATCCCAGAAGCGGATCACGAAGAAGATCAGGAACGTGCCTGGCAGGAAAATGCCTGCCGTAGCCACGAACGAACCCAGGAACTGCCCGGCAATGCCATACTCGCGCATGGCCAGGTTGCCCACAAAAGAGGTGAAGGAGAAGGTTGGCCCCGGCAGTGCCTGCGCAATGGCGTAGCCCGACAGGAACTCCTCGCCAGTCAGGTAGCCTTTAAAGTCCACGAACTCCGTGTATAATAGCGGGATGAGTACCTGCCCGCCTCCAAAGACAAGGCTCCCGTTACGGTAGAAGTTCTCGAACAAACGCATCGGCAGCGACGAAGTATAAGCACCCAGCAAAGCAGCTACCACCAGCACCGCCACATAAAGTATAAAGTTGGCCCACTCTATGTGCAGGCGCTTGTTCGGTTCGTGGGGGTGCTGCTTAAAACGAAAAGCCGTAACGGCTCCTCCTGCCAGCAGCAGGGCCGGGAATACCCAGGGCGAGTGGAAGAAGTAGGCAAGTATGGCCGAGACCACCATCAGGGACACTGCTGTCTTGGTATGAATTACCTTGGCACTGATCATGTAGGCGGCGTAGGCCACAAATCCTACCGCCATTGGCTGTATATACTTCAGGAAGCCGAGCGATACGCCCTGCCCCTGCAAATAGGAGATGACGACAGCGGCTACGCCCATAAAGGTGGCGGCCGGCAGAATCCAGACCAGCAGGGTGAGGTAAGCCAGGTTTGGCCCCCCTATCTTATAGCCAATGGCCGTAAGGGTTTGCGTGGAGGTGGGGCCGGGTAGGATGGAGCAGAGCGCGTTCAGCTCTATCAGTTCCTGTTCCGTCAGATAGCGGCGCTTCTCCACCAGCAGCTTGAACATCATGGCAATATGCGCCTGTGGCCCGCCAAAAGCTGTGAAGGCCAGAAGCAATACGTCTTTCAGGAAGATGTAGTAGCGCAGACTCATGATGGCATAAAAATAGAAAAAGAGAGACAGCTTTTCAGCTATCCCTCTTTTTTATGTTCATAGGTGCATATACCCTGTAACTTAGGATTTCTTCAGCAGGCCAAGCTCCACCAGTCGCTCGTTCAGGTATTCTCCTGCGGTGGCGTCCGGGTAGGCTTTGGGGTTTTTCTCATCTATACAGCTCTCCAGGCAGGTCAGGTCCATTTCGGAGCGCGGGTGCATGAAGAACGGGATAGAATAGCGCGAAGTATGCATCAGCTCGCGCGGCGGGTTCACCACACGGTGGATGGTGGACTTGAGCTTGTTATTAGTCAGGCGGGCCAGCATGTCTCCCACGTTTACCACCACCTGCTCCGGCAGGGCCGTAATCGGAATCCACTGGCCGTCGCGGCGCAGTACCTGCAGGCCGTCGGCGCTGGCGCCCATCAGCAGCGTGATCAGGTTTATGTCGCCGTGCTCGGCAGCGCGAACCGCATCGGCGGGTACACTATCCGGGTTTTCGATCGGGAAGTAGTGGATAGGGCGCAGAATGCTGTTGCCATACGTTACCTTCTCATCAAAGTAATTCTCCTCCAGGCCCAGGTGGATGGCAATGGCGCGCAGCACCTGCTTGCCGGCTGTCTCTAGCTTTCTGTAGGCTTCTAAAGTAGTTTCTTTGAAGGCTGGTACTTCTGCCGGGAAGATGTTCTCCGGGTATTCTGCTTTGATCGGGTCGCTGTCCGGAATATCGCTTAGCTCCTGGCCTACGTGGTAAAACTCCTTCAGGTCGCCGGTATTAAATCCTTTAGCTTTCTCTTTTCCCTTGCCTACGTAGCCGCGCTGGCCGGCAAGCTCGGGGTGCTCATACTTTTGCTTCACCTCGTCCGGCAGGGCGAAGAATGCCTTGGTGGCCGCATAAAGCTTTTCGGTCAGCTCGTTGCTAAGGCCGTGGTTACGCAGGGCAATAAAGCCTATGTTCTGGTAGGCCTCGCCAAGCCGCTTTACAAACTGAGCCTTCCTCTCCGCATCTCCAGAGATAAAATCCGCCAGGTCCAGGGACGGGATTTCATCAAACAAAATCTCGCTCATACTCGCTCGTATATAAAAATTTTCGTATACTTTAGTGTGATATCCACGTAGTTCGCAATATACGAAGAATAATTGCTAAATTAGCTACAACGAAAACCTAACGATACAGAATAAATTCATGAAAAAAACGTACCTACTGCTGGCCTCGGCCCTGATGCTCAGTTTCTCGGCCTGTGATACCGCACGCCAGACGCAGGAAGCCGAAAACCAAACACCCGAAGCATCGAGAGTTACCGCAGGCCCAACACCGTCAGGCGCTGTTATGAGCAAAGGCGGGCTGCGCGTTTACGCCTTCGACAACTCGCAGAAGTACCCTGAGTCGCAGCTGCGCCTGAACACACCACCTGCCGGAGGTGTGGTGGAGCCGGGCCCGGTTCAGTTCAACTACTCGCTATCTAACTTTGAGTTGACCCGCATGACGCCGCACTCCAATGCGGAGCACCTGGCGAACTCGCACCAGGGACAGCACATCCACAACATCGTGGATAACCAGCCATATACCGCCCACTACGAAACTGAGTTTACAAAAGAGATAGAGGAAGGGGAGCACGTGATTCTGTCGTTCCTGTCGCGCTCCTACCACGAGAGCCTGAAGCACAAGGGCGCCTACGATCTGCGCAAGATTACCGTAGGCAGGCCTACCGAAACACTGGAGTTTGACGAGGGGGCGCCACATATGTTCTATAGCCGCCCGAAAGGCGAGTACGTGGGCCCTCAGGAGACAGAGCGGGTGATGCTCGACTTCTATCTGGTTAACACAGACCTCTCTACCACCGGCAACAAGGTGCGCGCCACTATTAACGGTACCGAGTTCATGCTCGACCGCTGGATGCCCTACATCATGGAAGGCCTGCCGATGGGCGAGAACACCATCAAGCTGGAGTTGGTAGACAACAATGGCAATGTGCTGCCAGGCCCGTTCAACAGCGTGGAGCGAACGATCACGCTGAAGGCACAATAGCCTGCAAGTAAAGTATAAAGTATAAGAAAGCCCGCTTCTGGTATACAGGGGCGGGCTTTTCTCGTATTTATACTTATTCCTCCAAGCTTTCAGCAGAGGCACCGGGAAAGCAAAAGCTGCGAAGGTTTTGATAGCGCCTAAACTATTTAAGGGTTCGCTATCCCATCTTTTCCTTAAATCACCATCCCCATGAAAGCGAAAAAACTGCTTTTGATACTGGTGCTGGCAGCTCTTGCAGGGTGTAGCCAGCAAGTGCCGACTTATACTTCCTCAGGTAAGGAGGTGCTGATGGTGCAAAGAGATGTGAGCCTTTACCGGAAAACACCGAAAGTATGGCCTGCAAAAGGAAAGGTTCTTGCGACAGCAGAGGAGCTGATTTTTATCCCCACGCCATACTTTGGAGGCCTGTATGTTAATGGGAGAGATAGTACCTATATCAACTTAAATGGAGTAAGAGGCTTCAAAGACAAAAAATGGATGCTGGTGTTTCCATTCGGGCTGGAGGTCATCACCGCCGACAGCGCTACCTACTCTTTTGTTGCCGTGCGGCGAAATGAGTTAGCCAGAAAAATGGAAGAGCTGGGGCAGGAAGAATAAAGTATAGCTTATACCCTGTAGCCCTTTAAAAGCGGCGGCCACTCCAAAGTATGAAGTGGCCGCCGCTTCTTAAAGTAGAAACTAGGCTTTACTCTTTTGCTCTGTTTGGCGTGTTACTGCCTCCGCCACCCTGTCCCGGGTTGGCGATGTTGTTGCGCATGTCGGTGTCGGACTGGATATTCTGCATACGGTAGTAATCCATAATGCCGAGGTTGCCGCCGCGGAAGGCCGCTGCGATGGCCTGAGGCACTTCCACCTCCGCCTGAATCACGTTGGCGCGGGCCTCCTGTGCCTTTGCCTTCATTTCCTGCTCTACGGCCACGGCCATGGCACGACGCTCTTCGGCCTTGGCCTCTGCTACTTTTAAGTCGGCCCCAGCCTGGTCTATCTGCAGTTTTGCGCCAATGTTCTCTCCCACGTCAATATCGGCAATGTCGATAGACAGGATCTCGTAAGCAGTGCCAGCATCGAGGCCTTTCTGCAGTACCAGCTTGGAAATAATATCCGGGTTTTCTAACACTGTTTTATGGGAATTAGATGAGCCGATGGAGGTTACAATGCCCTCGCCCACACGGGCAAGTATGGTTTCCTCGCCGGCGCCACCAACCAGTTGGTTAATGTTGGCACGAACGGTAACGCGTGCTTTCGCGATTAGCTGAATGCCGTCCTGCGCTACGGCGGCTACGTTCGGTGTGTTGATCACCTTGGGATTAACGGAAGTGGTAACGGCCTCGAACACGTTACGGCCGGCCAGGTCTATGGCCGTGGCTTGCTTAAAGGAAAGCGGAATATTGGCCTTGTCTGCCGAAATCAACGCCTTGATCACAGTTGGTACGTTGCCGCCGGCCAGGTAGTGTGTCTCCAGCTCGGTGGTGGTCAGGTCGATGCCCGCTTTGGTGGCGTTGATCATGGAGTTAACGATGAGGCTTGGCGGCACCTTACGGATGCGCATAAAGACCAGCTCCAGCAGGCCCACGCGCACGCCCGAGAACAGGGCCGTGATCCAGAGGCTGATCGGCACAAAGTATAAAAAGATGATGAGCAGGATAATACCGCCTGCTATAAGAAAAAGGGGAGTTAAATTTTCCATCTGTGTAAGTTAGGAGATTGCTTCTACGATAATCTTATTTTGACTTAATCTGATAATGCGAATCGGGGTGTTGGGGGCCAGAAACTCTCCCTCGGTCTGTACCTCGTGGTGCTGGCCTGCAAACAAGGCTCTGCCCTGTGGCCGCAGCGCCGAAATAGCCTTGCCTTCCTCGCCAACCGCCAGCGCATGCTGGTGGTCCTCGTTCACACGGCCCCGGTTCTGCTCTTTCAGGGCAAAGCGCGTCCAGCTATCCGACCGGAAACTGTAGAAGAAGGCCAGCGCGCCAATGAGCACGGTGGCGGCAAGTATGATGTGGCCGGTACTATTGCCCAGTGCCGCATAGCCTATCCATATGCCGATGGCAGTAAGGATAAAGCCAAGTATGCCCACAATGGTAGTGCCCGGCACAAAGATCAACTCCACTATGATCAGTAGCAGGCCAATGCCGACGAGCGAAATAACTGTGATCCAATCCAATAGCATAGGGCGAAAGGTTATTGTGTACAATATAGCAAATTCTTCATCAAATTATGCGAATAGTTGCCAGTCCCGGCGAAGGTAAAAATCGCCCCTAAGCAAAAGCGCCACCCTCGAGTAGAGAAGTGGCGCTCTAAAACAGGTTGCCGCTACAGTTTTTTATCGGGCAACGATTAGCAGGGCATTAGTAGGCCTTGGCAAAGTATACGCGGCGCTTGCTCGGCTTGCCGGTTACCAGATCCACGCCGTCTTCCTCGGGCGTGTTCAGGCCGATGCAGCGGATGGTAGCCTTCGTCTCCTCCTTGATGCGCTCCTCGGTCTCAGGGGTGCCATCCCAGTGGGCAAGCACAAAGCCGCCCTTATTTTCCAGCACCTGCTTGAACTCCTCGTAAGAATCTACCTTGGTGGTGTGCTCCTCACGGTAATTCAGCGCTTTGTTGTAGATGTTCTCCTGGATCTCGTCGAGGAGGGCCGGGATGTAATCCGCCAGCGTGGCGAATTGCTGCGTGCTTTTTTCCTTGGTGTCGCGGCGGGCCACTTCGGCGGTGCCGTTCTCCAGGTCGCGGGCCCCGATGGCAATGCGCACCGGCACGCCTTTCAGCTCCCACTCGGCAAACTTAAAGCCCGGGCGCTCGGTGTCGCGGTCGTCGAACTTCACGCTGATGCCTTTGGCCAACAGCTCGCGCTTCAGCTGGTTTACCTTCTCCGTGATCTGCGCCAGCTGCTCCTCACCTTTGTAGATCGGCACGATCACCACCTGGATAGGGGCCAGCTTTGGAGGCAGCACCAGGCCCTCATCGTCGGAGTGGGCCATCACCAGCGCGCCCATCAGGCGCGTGCTCACGCCCCACGAGGTGCCCCACACGTGCTCCAGGCCGCCGTCTTTCGTGGCGAACTTCACGTCGAACGCCTTAGCAAAGTTCTGGCCCAGGAAGTGCGAGGTGCCCGCCTGCAGCGCCTTGCCATCCTGCATCATCCCTTCGATGCAATAGGTCTCCAAAGCACCGGCAAAGCGCTCGCTCGGGGTTTTGATGCCGCGAATCACCGGTAGTGCCAAGTATTGCTCGGCAAAGGTAGCGTATACTTCCAGCATCTGCTCTGTTTCGGCAATAGCCTCCTCGGCGGTGGCGTGGGCCGTGTGGCCTTCCTGCCACAGGAACTCCGCCGTGCGCAGGAACAGACGCGTGCGCATTTCCCAGCGCACCACGTTGGCCCACTGGTTTATCAGCAGGGGCAGGTCGCGGTAGCTTTGTATCCAGTTTTTGTACGTATTCCAGATCACGGCCTCCGAGGTAGGGCGCACGATCAGTTCTTCCTCGAGTTTGGCGTTCGGGTCCACGCGCAGTTTGCCTGGCTTGTCCGGGTCGTTTTGCAGACGGTAGTGCGTTACCACGGCGCATTCCTTTGCGAAGCCTTCGGCGTTCTGCTCCTCGGCTTCAAACAAGCTCTTGGGCACGAACAGCGGGAAATAGGCGTTCTCGTGGCCGGTGGCCTTAAACATGTCGTCCAGCTGGCGTTGCATCTTCTCCCAGATGGCGTAACCATATGGCTTGATCACCATGCATCCGCGCACGGCCGAGTTCTCCGCCAGACCTGCCTTTTTCACCAGCTCGTTATACCACAGCGAGTAATCGTCGCTTCTTTTAGGTAACCCTTTGCTCATTTTACTTTTATTTTATCGTAAATATCTGATTTGTATTGATTCTGGAACAAATTTTGTTATCTAGATATATAGAATCCGGACATCGTTCCGGCTCAAAATTACGTTAATATTATTATACTATAGATAAGGTTTTACCCAATTGTGCTTATCTTTGATATAGAAGAAGTTATTACCCACAGATCATCAGCAGAAGGCCATGAAAAAATATACCTTACTTACCATAGCCCCCGCGCTTGCTCTGCTGGCTGTAGGCTGTAGCAGCCCCGTTGCGATGCAGTCGTCGGAGTACGACGATATGTACTACAGTTCTTCGGACCAGACAGTGTACGTGGAGCCGGCAGCGCAGCAACTACAGCAGCAGCAGCAGCAGGCTTACCAGCAGCAATATGATTCCCGCAGCCAGGAGGCAGCAGTTGCCGATGGCGAAGTGCTTAACCCTGAATACTCGGAAAGCAACATCACGCAGAACTACGCCGGCGATGAGTACTACGACGGCCGCTCCTATGACGAGCGCGACAACTGGTACCGCCCGAGCTACTCGTATGTAGATCCTTATTGGGGATCAGCCTACGTGCCGCGCCGCGCGAGCTATGCCTTCTATGATCCCTTCTATGACCCTTTCTACTACGATCCGTTTTACTATGATCCTTTCTGGAGCAATGCCCGTTTCAGAACCGGCGTGAGCATCAGCTTTAACTATGGTTGGGGCGGCGGAGGTTACTACAGGCATCCGTACTATGGCTACAGCAACTGGTTCCCGAACAGCTACGGCCACGGTTTCTACAACGGCTACTACAGAGGCTTCTATAACGGCCACTATGCTCACCACAGCCCGTACGGCTGGTACAACGACCGGCCAGTGGTGATCGGCAAGGCCAGCAGGGTGCAGTATGGCCCGCGCGACAGCCGCAATACGCAGGTTAACAGTGGAGGCACTGGCAGACCATCCAGGGACGGTGTTATCCGAAGCGAGAGCACCGGACAACAACAGCAGCAAAGCGTAGGCCGACAGTCGCGCAGCAGCCGCAGCACGGTGGCGCCAGCTACCGGAGGCAGGCAGGAGTTGCCGGCAAGGCCAAGCCGCAGCAGCAGAAGCACCACCGTGCAACCACAGCAGCAGAACGCACAGCCAGCGCCAAGCAATAACCGCAGCAACCGCAGAACCCGCGAGTATGTGCCGAGCCGCTCCACAGAGCAGCCGCAGCAGCGCCGCGAGGTCCGCACCCGTAGTGTTGAGCGTCAGCCAAGCCGCACCATTGAGCGAAGCGAGCCCGTGCGCATTGAGCGCAGCCAGCCGAGCCGCTCGATAGAAAGCAGGCCGAGCCGTACGTACGAGAGCTCACCGAGCCCGAGCCCAAGTAGGAGCAGCAACAGCAACTCATCATCTTCCGGGGGCGGCCGTCCATCACGAGGAAATAACTAGACGCATAGTATAAAAACTATATAACAGATGAAGAAGACACTATTGGCCAGTCTGGCGTTACTGCTGGGCTGGGGTAGTACTGCTTTTGCCCAAACAGAGGTAGACGCTCTGCGCTACTCTCAACTGGGTATATCGGGTACTGCGCGTATACAAGGCATGGGCGGTGCGCAAACGGCACTGGGCGCTGATATCTCCAGCCTCTCCGGCAACCCGGCCGGCCTGGGCATGTTCCGCCGCTCCGAGTTCACCATCTCCCCGGGCATCCAATCCGTCAATAACAACACCTCCATACTTGGTGAGCAGAACTCAGGCAGCAACAGCAATTTTGTGTTTCCCCAGCTAGGTGTGGTGATATCGAACAGGAAAGGGGACAGCGATGCCAGCGACTGGCGTGGTGTAACCTTCGGCATCGGCTTTACCAGGCTCAACAACTTTAACGAGAACTATACTTCCTACCGCACCCAGTCCGGCGAGTTTGACCCCACAATTGTAGAGTACTTCGCGGATCTGGCCTTCCAGAACAACCGAACCCGGGCCAGCCTAGACCAGGAATTTGACGCAGGCATCACCACACTGGAAGGATTAGCCTACGGTGGCTACCTGTTCGATGTGGATGATGACAGCGTGATTTTTGAGGTGGAGCGCATCGGAAGTATCACCCAGCGCGAGGAGGTCAGAAGAACAGGCTCCCAGAACCAGATCGATATCGGTGTAGGTACCAGCTACAAAGACAGGCTCTACATTGGCGCCTCGTTGGGTATTGTAACGGCGGATTTCAAGGAAGAAAAGATTTACACAGAGGCCGAGGGCGATGCCAGCACGCCGTTCACCAGCCTGGAGTACGTGGATGAGTTCTCGACCTCCGGCGCCGGCGTGAACCTAAAGGTGGGCCTGATTGCCCGCCCGATAGACGCGTTGCGCCTGGGCGTGAGCATACAAACGCCAACGGCCTACACGTTCGATGACGATTACCAGCGCAGGATTGCCACCACCTTTAACGATGGTGTGGAGACAGCCGCAGAGGTGCCGGGGCAGTTTTCTTACCGCTTGGTTACCCCGTTCAGGGCTACGGGTGGCGTGGCTTACTTTATCGGCAAGTATGGCTTCATCACGGCCGACGTGGAGTTTGTGAACTACGGCAGCGCCAAGTACAGAGAGGACGATGATTTCTCCTCAGGCGGTTTTTTTGATGATATAAACGATGGCATCTCAGACAACAACAACTCGGTGGTGAACTATAAGATCGGGGCGGAGGCTCGCTATGAGGTGTTCCGGCTGCGCGCTGGCTATGCCTATAACGCCGACCCGGAAGGCGGCTCCAGCTACGATGCCGGTTTTATCAACTACAAGTATGGAGCGACGCAAAACTATACTTTTGGCGCCGGTGTAAGGCTGCAGAATTTTTATGTGGATGCGGCTTACGTGCACACGCAGCAGGACTCGGATTATGCCCCGTTCGTGAGCGGCACTGATTATTCCCCCTACGCGCTTAAGAGCTCCGGGGAGCCATTGCTGAACATCGACAAAAAGCAAAATTCCGTGGTACTGACAGTGGGCGTGAATTTTTAGGCCTAGCAAGTATAAACGATAATAAGAACGGCAGCTCTGAAAAGGGCTGCCGTTTTTTGTACGCAGACTTAGTTCTTCGCAGTACTGGTTCCAACTACCCCTGCCCCTCAGAGTTGCGCTCGCTACTTTCGAACTCGCGTTCTCGGTAGTTCAAGGAGGGGGCCATACTTACTCCTTTCCCTGTCATCCCGAGTACTCTTGAGGCGAGAGCCGAAGAGAGCCAGCGTAGCTGTGAGAGATCTATCGGGTATTCTATAGAGATCTCTCCCATAGGTCGAGATGACAGCAAGGGCTGCGGCTATCGAATCTGATCCCAGTCCTTGGGTGGAGCGCCTTGTAGATTTCCGGTTTCGCTTTAGCGAAATTGCGGAGACCGCAGGTCAAGCAAAGGAAATGTACACCGCGCGATGCCCGAGGACGAGCCCTCTCGGGCTTGAGAGCTCCAAAGCCAGAAATACAACGTAGGTTTGTAATACTGAGGATGAACAGTAGTTAGCAAGGATAGCTTGGTTCGGATTGCAGAAGACAGTAGCCCTAATCGAGGCACAAGCGGACGCTTGCGCTAGGGAAAGAATAAACTATAGCCCAAGTATAAAACATGACTCTCCGAGCCAGTCGGGTTGCAAACCCAACACCATAGCAGGATACGGGTTGCAAACTCGCGGCAGCGGAGAATGCAGCGCAGGGAAAGGCAGTTTTCTCTCCTAAACATCAACATAAAACCCCTCCCAAAGCAGCTACAGGTACGGTTTTGGCTGTAGAAGCATGGCTAAACCATATAAATCTCCTAACTTAGAGGGGCTAAACTATAACTAAACCTTAAACATGCATATCAGACTTAGAACAAACCTTTTGGCTGCCGTGCTTCTGTGTTTTGCCTTCGTGGCGCAGGCGCAGCAGAAAAAAGACATTACCCTGGAAGATATCTACCAGAATGGTACTTTTCGCGCCAAATCGGTGTACGGGGTAAACTGGATGAACGACGGCCGCTACTACAGCTCGCAGGTGGCCGACGAGAAAAACAAAGTATACGACATCGTAAAGTATGACGTGACCACCGGCCAGCCGGTAAGCACCATCATAGAAGGCGAGAACCTGGTGCCGCAGGGCAGCAACCAGCCGATCCAGTACGATGGCTATACCTTCTCCTCGGATGAGCAGAAGGTGCTGTTCTCTACCGAAACCGAGCAGATCTACCGCCGCTCTTCCAAGGCTGAGTTCTACATCTACGACATCGCCTCCAAGAAACTGACCAAGCTGAGTGACGGCGGCAAGCAGATGTATGCCACCTTCTCGCCGGACGCCAAGCGCGTGGCCTTTGCCCGCGAAAACAACATGTTCGTGACGGACCTGAGCAACATGCAGGAGACGCAGATCACCACAGACGGCAAGTTTAACTCTATCATCCATGGCTATGCGGATTGGGTGTACGAGGAGGAGTTCTCTTTCGCGCAGGGCTTCCACTGGTCGCCGGACGGCAAGAAGATCGCTTTCTACACATTTGATGAGACGAATGTGCCGGAGTTTAACATGCAGATGTGGGGCGAGCTGTACCCGCAGGATAACAAGTTCAAGTATCCGAAAGCAGGAGAGGCCAACTCAAAAGTAACCGTATCGGTGTACGATGTGAACAACGGCAAAACCGTGAAGATGGACACCGGCAAAGAGGATGACATCTACATCCCGCGCATCAAATGGACAAACGACGCTAACCTGCTGTCTATCCAGAAAATGAACCGCCTGCAGAACACGCTGGAGATCCTGCACGCCAACGCCACAACCGGTAAGGCCGACGTGGTGCTGAAGGAGACGGACAAGGCCTACATTGACGTAACCGACGACCTGACCTACCTGAAGGATGGCAAGCACTTTATCCATAGTTCAGAGGTAGAAGGTTTTAACCACCTGTACCTGTACAGAATGAACGGCAAACTGGTGCGCCAGATCACGAACGGCAACTGGGAGGTGAGCCAGTTTGTGGGCTACGATGAGAAAAATGACCGCCTGTACTACATGTCTACGGAGGTGTCGCCGCTGGAGCGCCACCTGTACAGCATCAGCAGCAAAGGCAAAAGTAAGAAGCGCCTGACTGATAAAGCCGGTACGCACCGCGTGAACATGAGCAACGACTTTACCTACTACCTGGATTACTACTCTGCCGCCAACCAGGTGCCAACCGTGAGCCTGCATACAGCCAAAGACGGTAAGCTGATAAAAGTGCTGGAGGATAACGCTACCTTGAAAAACAAACTGGCGCAGTACGACATTGCAAAGCAGGAGTTCTTCCAGATGAAGACGGCTGACGGTACGCAACTGAACGGCTGGATGATCAAGCCAAATGATTTTGACCCGAACAAGAAGTACCCGGTGCTGATGTTCGTGTACGGCGGCCCGGGCTCGCAGACGGTAACTAATAGCTGGGGCGGCACCAACTACCTGTGGTACCAGGTGCTGGCCGATAAAGGTATGATTGTGGTGAGTGTGGACAACCGCGGCACCGGTGCCCGCGGCGCAGAGTTTAAGAAATCGACTTACGCCAACCTGGGTAAGTATGAGATCGAAGATCAAATTGAAGCAGCTAAGTGGCTGGGCAACCAGTCGTACGTAGACAAAAACCGCATCGGCATCTGGGGCCACAGCTTTGGGGGCTACATGACGCTGTTGGGCCTGACGAAAGGCGATGGCGTGTTCCGTGCCGGTATCTCTGTTGCACCGGTTACAAGCTGGAGGTTCTACGATACGATCTACACAGAGCGCTTCCTGAAAACACCGCAGGAGAATGCCGCCGGCTACGACGACAACTCACCGCTGCACTTCGCCGACCAGCTGCAGGGCGACCTGCTGCTGATCCATGGAACCGGCGACGATAACGTGCACTTCCAGAACGCGGTGGCAATGCAGGATGCCCTGATCAGCGCCAACAAGCAGTTCGAGAGCTTCTACTACCCGAACCGTAACCACGGCGTGGGGGGAGGCGTTACGTCCATTCACCGCTTTAAAATGATGACCAACTTCCTGGAACGCAAGCTGATCAACCCGACAGAGGTGAACCAGTAAGCAAGTATAAAACCAAGTATAAAGGCCTGCCGGAAACGGTGGGCCTTTTTTATTTGCCTTCGGTAAGCGTTGCCAGGCAGGCGTAGAGGTACTGCTTTTCCTGCTCATCCACAGGCAGGGCCTCAATGTGGCCGCGTAGCCTGGAGGCAGACACCTCAGGCGCTGCAGGAGAACTCTGCTTGTACTTTTGCAGCTCATTGGCGAGCGCCTGTATCTGGGTAGCCACTACATCGGCGTTAGAGGTGAGCTGGTTCAGGATGGCGAGCAGCCTGTTCAGCAGTTCATTGGGCTCATGGTCGGGGTAGCGGATGCAGTGGTCTATCTCGCTCCATCCTTCCTCAAATAAAGTTTTTACCTGTACCTCCACCAGGTATTGCTGCCGGTTGGGTTTGATTCTGAGGATGTAGTGCTGCGCCCTGTAGCCTTTGTCTTTCACCAGCACTTTATACTTATCTGCGGCAAATTGCCTGGCTTCTGCAGAGTGGCTGCTACTTACATAGGCATAAGGGGCCCGCTTCAGCTCCCAGTGCTGTTGTATGTAATGGCCTATGGCGTGGCAGTCTCTCTTGTTCAGGTGAAGAATACGTACGCCTACCAGGTCATTTATAAATGAGAGGTAGTTTTGAGAGGTTAAGTGGCGGTTGGGATACTCCTTCTTTTTCCGGATGATTTTCTTGAGCAAGTGCAGCGGCTCCTTTACACGGTAGCACACGGCATGCGCGCTTCTTAGCTGTTTCAGGGCCCTCGACAGAAACAGGCCGATATCTTCCAGCTCATCCAGCCGCGGGGAGTAATCGTTGTAAATGTCGGCTAGTTCCTGTGCCTCCAGCCCCTGTGCACGCAGCTCCTCCTGGCTTACCTTGAGCAAGGAAAGTATAAAAGGCACAGTGGCTTTCTGGATATGGTTAGCTGGGCACATGGCGTTAGGGCATTTACACACTCCCCCTCACAGAGTATAGCCGGTTTTCTGCGAAATGTTGCGGCCAGGCTAAAGTATACTTTATTCCTTCAGGCCCAGCTGCGCGTTTATCAGCGGTGTTTTGGGTGCCAGGAAAAAGCCTGTGAGGCTGGCAAACATAATGGGTATAAAGTGGTGAAAGCCCGTGAGTGTGGCCAAGAGCACAATGGTGCTGATAGGTGTGCGCGTAACACAGGCGTTAATGGCGGCCATGCAGCTGACAAGTATAAGCGGCAGGTTCTGACCCGGAAACAGGTTGTTGATGATCAGGCCCACGGTAGCGCCCACAAAAAACAACGGAATGATGAAGCCGCCGCGCCAGCCGGAGGTAACGGTAAAGGCAATCGCCAGGATTTTGGCCACCAGAAGTATGAGCAGGAACTCCAGTGTAAACGGCTCCTCCAGCAGTAGGTTCAGTTCGTCGTGACTGAAGTAGCGGGAGAGGGGCACGTAGTAAGCGATGGTGCCAATCAAAATTCCGCCCACCATCATCTTGATGTAAATCGGGACATTAAACTTTTTAAACATGCTTCTGCTCCAGCGCACCGTGAAGATAAACAGCCAGCCCGCCGCCGTACCCGCCAGGGCGTAGAGCATGGCGTAGAAGAAGTCGGTGAGCTCGGGGGTGGCGTATACCGGGAAATTCCAGGTGGGACCGATGCCGATGTGCGTGATCAGGATAAAGATAACGTAGCTGGAGCAACTGGCCACAAAGGCCGGGATCAGGGCCTGGTAATACTCTACCACGTGCTTGTGATGCAGGATTTCAAGGGCGAACAGTGTGCCGCCCAGCGGGGCACCGAACAGGGCCGTAAAGGCAGCGGCCATACCGGCAATGGTTAAAGAGCGCAGGTCCTCGCCGCGTATCTTCAGCTTTTTGGCTATCCAGGTGCCCGTGGAGCCTACTACCTGCACCAGCGGCGCTTCCGGTCCGGCACTGCCGCCACTGGCAATGCACAGCCACGACGACAGGATCATGGACGGGTTGTTCTTCGGCTCCAGATGCCCGCCTTTAAAGCGGATGTTGTTCACGATGAGGTCCATCTCGCCCGGGTCTCCTAGCCTGTGGATGATGATCCCCGCCAGCAAGCCGGCCGCCGCCATCAGTGGGATAACCCACAGCCCCTGAATCGGAGCCAGGAGATGAAGAAAGCTTTCCAGCACGGTCCAGTATAGGCCGGCAATTACGCCGCCCACGATGCCAATGGCCACCCACAGCAAAAAGATCTTGCTGAACACAAATGGGTTGAACTGCAAAGGATAGTTTATCTGGTTACGTAGCGTAACGGCCAGTCGTCTTCTCTTAAAGTCCATGGGGCAAAAGTACGGATAAATGTAGGAGGGGGTAAAGGGGAAAGTATAAAGTGCCGTTTCTTTGGCGAGGAAATGAGGGATTTAGTTTGACAACCGGTTTGTAACCAGCGAAAGTATACTTCTGGAATTTGCCAGTTGCAAACTGGCCTTATGCAAGCCACAAGTTGCGCTGGCGCTAAACTTGCGGCATGGAGCGGGGGGGGGGGTAGAAGGGAAGACTAGCCTCTGCTGGCGGCGCGGCAGTTAGCAGTTGGGGCGCGGCTATGGAGAGGTATTTATACTTTTGATCATTCTGAAAGAACTCTGATGGAAGGGAGGGGAGCATTACAACTTGCAAACAGAATCCTTACAGGATGACATAGAAAGGCGTTGGTTGCTACATCTTAAAAGCAGGCAACTTCAGTTTAGCAATTTCCCTTAACTCCGCAAGAGCAGGTGCGCCTATTTCCTTTGCCGAGAATGACCAGGCCAAGTACGGGTGCTCCTGGAGTAGGTAAACCGTGTCCTCCTCTTCTAAATAAGCTCTGAAGTCGCTCCACTTAACGGTAGTGGTTTCCTGTCCACGTGCTACACTCACTCTTTCCGTTGAGAAGCTGAGGTGCATCTCAGAAGGGCTTTCTGGCAAACTGTTTTTTGCGAGCTGCTTAAGGACGCCCGTTCGCCTCTTGTGTGTTTTCCATTTTAAGTAAAGCAGATAAAACCCGAAACAAACCCACCAAAACGGGAGCGCAAAAACTCCTGCTGCACCAAAGTCGCTTTCCGAGAAAAAGAAGAGCAGGAGGGAGACCAGCGTTAATACCAAGAATAGAACGGCTCTTCTAAGGTTCCGCTTTCTTCTCGCAGAAACGACAACACTGTCTATAAAAAGAAGCTGCCTGTATGTCTCTTCAAAAGTAGTATGTATAGGCACAGACTCCATGCCTACAACTTCACACAAACATTCTGCGGCTCGGTAAAGAAGCGCAGCGCCTCAAAACCGCCCTCGCGGCCCACGCCGGAATTCTTCATGCCGCCGAAGGGGGTGCGCAGGTCGCGCAGGAGCCAGGTGTTGATCCAGATAATGCCGGCGTGTACCTGGTGCGCCACGCGGTGTGCCCGCTGCAAATTGCTTGTCCAGATGGTAGCGGAGAGGCCGTAGTCGGTGCAGTTGGCGTATTGGATCACCTCTTCCTCGGTATCAAAAGGGGTGAGGGTAACTACCGGTCCAAAGATCTCCTCGGTGTTGGTGCGGCAGTTGTAAGGCAGGCCTTCAATAATAGTTGGGGCGATAAACCAACCGTTGCTGCAGCGCCCTTCTACCTGCACCTGGTGCCCACCGGTCAGGATGGTGCCGCCTTCCTGCTGAGCCAGCTCAATGTAAGAAAGTACCTTTTGCATGTGCTGCTCCGATACCACAGCGCCCAGTTTGGTGCCTTCTTCCATGGGGTCGCCTACTCGCATGGCTTTCACTTTCTCCACAAAGGTATCCCGGAACTGCTCGTACAGCGGGCGCTCGATAAAAATACGGGAACCACACAGGCAGATCTGCCCCTGGTTGGCAAAGGAGGAGTGGATGGAAGTATGGAGGGCATTGTTAAAGTCGCAGTCGGCAAAAATGATGTTCGGGTTCTTGCCGCCCAGCTCCAGCGAGAGTTTCTTGAACATAGGCGCCGCTGTGGCTGCAATGGTTCGGCCGGTGGCAGTGCCGCCAGTAAAGGAGATCACCGGAACTTTAGGATGTGCCGTGATGGCAGCGCCCACCTTCTGCCCATAGCCATGCACAATGTTGAGCACACCGGGCGGCAAGCCCGCCGCTATACAGATCTCCGAGAGCAGGTACGCCGTTAGGGGTGTTACTTCGGATGGTTTGGCTACCACACAGTTGCCCGCAGCCAGGGCAGGAGCAATCTTCCAGGTAAACAAGTATAAGGGCAGGTTCCAGGGCGAGATGCAGCCTGCCACGCCATGGGGGTGGCGCACGGTGTAGTTAATGGCCTCGGTGCCTTCCATGAAATGCGCCTCCGTGGCGAAATGCTGAATGGCCGTACCGTAAAAACGCATGTTGCTGCTGGCCCGCGGTATATCCACTGCCTTCGCCAGTTTCAAAGGTTTGCCGTTGTCCACAGATTCTGCCTCGGCCAGCCGATCCAGGTTTTGGTCTATCAGGTCAGCGATCTTCATCAGCAAACGGCCACGTTTTTCGGCTGGCGTGTTAGCCCATGCCGGGAAAGCCGCCAGTGCCGCCTGCACCGCCTGCTCCACGTCCAGCTCATCAGAGTCCGGTATAAGCGAATATACCTGGCCGGTTGCCGGGTTATAGTTGTCGATGTACTGACCTGCCACCGGTGCCACCAACTGGCCGTTTATGTAGTTCTGAATCTGCTGCATTTTACCTCCCCCTGCCCCCTCCTAAAAACAGGTGGGGGTGTCTTTAAGAGCCATTTTTTAATTAGCTTATACTACCTATTTACTGAAACACCCTCCCCTGTTTTTAGGGGAGGGTTGGGGAGGGGTATTACAAACACCCTGTTCTACCCCCATCCACCGGCACGTTAATGCCATTGATGTAGGCAGCGGCAGGTGTAGCCAGAAACGCAGCGGCAGCGGCTACTTCCTCAGGTTCAGCAAAGCGACGGGCAGGTATTTCCTGCATCATCTCTTCCTCCACAGCATCCACAGCCGCATCGGTTTTCTTTGCTTTGTTTTCGATGATGGACTCCAGGCGGCCGGTGCGGGTGGCGCCGGGCAGCACGTTGTTTACCGTGATGCCGAATGGGCCCAGCTCGTTGGCCATGGTTTTAGCCCAACTGGCCACCGCGCCACGAATGGTGTTCGAAACCCCCAATCCCTGTAGCGGCTGCTTCACCGAGGTGCTGATCACGTTGATGATGCGGCCATACTTTGCCTCCTTCATATGCGGAATCACGGCTTTGGCCAGCAGGTGGTTCGCGATCAGGTGCTGGTTAAAGGCAGCGGTAAACTCGTCGGTGATGGCCTCGGTAATCGGTCCGCCCGCCGGACCGCCGGTGTTGTTTACCAGGATGTGCACCTCAGGTTGGTCGTTGAGGTAGGCCTGCACGCGTATGTTCAGGTCGTAAGGGTCCGCAAAATCGGCGGTGATGTAGTCGTGCTGCTGCCCTTGCTGTGTGTCCAGTTCCTGGGCTACCTGCTGTAGTTTGTCCTCATGGCGGGCTATGAGCGTTACGCTTGCCCCCAGTTGTGCCAGTTCTATAGCTATTGCTTTGCCAATGCCCTGTGTGCTGCCACACACCAGGGCACGTTTGTTCTTCAGGTTTAAGTCCATAGGATAAATGTACGTAAATCTATACGAAGTAGCATAGCTATACTTATCCCGCAGCTATCATGTTTGCCGGAAAATGCGTACTTTCAAAATGTAAACCTCAAAATCAAAACTATGGCCATAACGAGACCTTTCAATTTTAAGAAGTGGATTGATGAGCACCGCCACCTGCTAAAGCCCCCGGTAGGCAACCAGCAAGTGTTTAAGGATAACGACGACTTTATCGTGATGGTGGTGGGCGGCCCCAACGCCCGCAAGGATTATCATTACGACGAGGGCGAGGAGTTTTTCTACCAACTGGAAGGCGATATCGTGCTCAAGATCATAGAGGATGGCAAGCCGGTGGATATCCCGATAAAGGAAGGCGAGATTTTCCTGCTGCCGCCGCGCGTGCCGCACTCGCCGCAGCGCCCGGCCAACACGGTGGGCCTGGTGATGGAGCGTTACCGCAAGCCCGGCGAGCAAGACGGCTTCCTGTGGTTCTGCGAGAACTGCGGCAACAAGCTGTATGAGGAGTACGCCGACGTAAGCGATATTGTAGGGCAACTGCCGGTTATCATGAGCCACTTCTGGGACAGCATGGAGCACCGCACCTGCAACAACTGCGGCACCGTGATGGAGCCGCCTGCCAAACCAGTTGAGGCTGCTAAATAACATATGCATCACCCTGAGCTGTTCTCCAGCCGCCTTCGGCTTCGCCTGATACAGCCTTCAGATGCAGACTTTATACTTCGGGGACTGTCCGACAGGCGGGTGACGCAGTACTACGCGGTGCACTACAATACGCTGGAGGAAGTAGAGCAGGAGCAAATGCCGTTTTACCAGAGCCTGCTGCAGAGCGGCACAGGCGCCTGGTGGACCTTCTCTTTAAAGGAGGATGATACGCTGCTAGGGGCCTGTGGCCTGAATAACCTGGAGGAGGTGCACCGGAAAGGCCAGATTGGTTTCTGGCTGCTGCCGGAGCATTGGGGCAATGGCTATATTCCGGAGGCTGCCGAAGCTGTTCTGAAGTATGGTTTTGCACAGCTGGACCTCAACCGCATCGAAGCCATTGTGGAAGGCGGCAATAACCAGTCAGCGAAAGTGCTGCAAAAGCTGGGCTTTACCTGTGAGGGCAGGCTGCGCGAGCGCGAGATCAAAAACGGCCGCTTCATCGATCTGCTATACTTTGGCCTGCTCCGCAAAGACAGGCAACAGCAAGTATAAGCTTTCGCGCCGTAGGTGCGTAAAAAGTATAAAATGATTATCTTGTTGGATTGCCCGACAGAGTCATACACCGTATAGCCGCATTTTCGTTCGTTTTTACCATGCAAGAGAAGAAGCCCATACTTACTGCTGATAACCTGCTGAAGATCGACATCCATACGCATATCCTGCCCGCTACCTGGCCAAACCTGCGCGAGCGATATGGCTATGGCGGCTTTGTACGGCTGGAGCACCACAAGCCCTGCTGCGCCCGCATGATGATGGACGACAAGTTCTTCCGCGAGATACAGGATAACTGCTGGGACCCCAGGGTGCGCATGCACGAGTGCAGCCGCCATCGGGTAGGGGTGCAGGTGTTGAGCACGGTGCCGGTCATGTTTAACTATTGGGCAAGGCCGGAGCACACGTACGATCTCTCGCAGATTCTGAATGACCACATTGCCGGTATTGTAGCTGATTACCCCGACCGCTTCATAGGCTTGGGCACCATCCCGATGCAGGACACCGACCTGGCTATAAAGGAGCTGGAGCGCTGCGTAAAGGAGCTGGGCATGCCAGGCATTCAGATCGGCACGAACATAAACGGCTGTAACCTCGACGAGCCGAAGCTTTTTCCTGTTTTTGAGGCGGCCGAGGAGTTGGGAGCGGCCATTTTTGTTCACCCCTGGGACATGCTGGGCAAAGACCGTACGGGCAAGTACTGGATGCCCTGGCTGGTCGGCATGCCCGCCGAGACAACGGTGGCTATCTGCTCTATGATCTTCGGAGGCGTGTTCGAGCGCCTGCCGAAGTTGCGTGTGGCCTTCGCGCATGGCGGCGGCTCTTTTCCGGCAACCATCGGTCGCATTGCCCACGGCTTCGAGGTGCGCCCCGATCTGTGTGCTGTGGATAACAACGTAAATCCTCGCGAGTACCTCGGCAAGTTCTACCTAGATTCACTGGTGCACGACCCGCTGATGCTGGAGTACCTTGTAAACCTTGTTGGTGCGGATAAAATAGCCCTCGGCACCGACTACCCTTTTCCGTTGGGCGAGCTGGAGCCCGGCAAGCTCATCGAATCCATGCCGTACGACCTGGCTACCAAAGAACGTATGCTCAGCGGCACTGCCCTAGAGTGGCTAAACCTGGAGCGCGAGCAGTTTGTAAAGAGCAGCGCTGCAGTGGGCCTGCCAAAGGATCAGAAAGTATAATCTGCCAGAGTCAGGAATTGAGGGCTACGTGTCGTGCCCAACCACCTCTAGCTCCATTTCTCCCCTCCCCAACCCTCCCCTAAAAACAGGGGAGGGAGCCTGTAATTACTTTTGCCAAAGTATAAATTCCATAGCTGCTGCCTTCGCGCGGACAGGTCGCGACCTGTCCCTACAAGTATAAACCCACCCCTAGCCGCTCCCAAGAGGGAAATTTTCAGCAGACGATTACATCCCCTTGCCCCCTTCGAAGGGGGACTTATACTTGTTCCATAGCAATGGCAGCAGCTATCGAACTTGATCCCAGTCTTTGGGTTGAGCGCCTATGCGAGTTTTTCCGGTGATGAGCGCAAGCGAGGCAGCCCGAGGTACGAGGGCAGGAAAAGCTCCCAGCGCGATGCCCGAGGACGAGCCCTCTCGGGCTGGAGAGCAGAAAGGATACTATGGAACAAGTTGGTTGTAAAGCCGTGGATGAACGGGAGCTAGAAAGGATAGCTCGTGTCAAGTTGCGGGAAGCAGCGGCTGTGGAAGTGTAAACGCTACAGAAGATAGCAACCAGCAAGTATAGCCAAGGCAAGCCCGAGCATAAGATGAGCAGCAGCTACGGCACCAGAAAGCAGCTACCACCCTAAACCAAGATCAAACCATCAGAAGAAACTACAGATTCTATTGTTTTGCCTGTTAAATTTTATACTTTGGCTAAATATTTGCTCGTTCTTAAAGTATACAATTCAACCTTTTATCTATGCGTAACTTACTCTTTAGCTTACTCTTTGTGGGGGCTTTTGCCACGGCTGCACATGCCCAGAAAGAGTTTGCCCATATAGAATTACCCATGAACCGCGCAGAGGATCTCGTGTCCGTGGCAGATGACGAGGGCAACGTGGTGGTATACTTTTACCAGGGCGGAAACCTGAACTTCGCAATGATCTCACCCACGGGGGAGAAGCTGGCGCAGCACGAGATTCCGTACCGGCACTCCAAAGACCCGCAGGTGATGGGCACCCGCGTAACAGCGGATGAATTCATTTTCTACAGCCGCTATACCAATGGCCGTCGCGAATATGTGCGCCCGTTCGCCATTAGCCGCCATACCGGTGCTTTCCGCAGCATACAGGATGTGCAGCTGAAGCTGGAGCGCAATGTCACGTTTGTGGGCGGTTTCGGGGATGAGGACCATTTCTACATGCTCTACACCGACAAAGACAGCAACCTGCACCTGTACCGCGACTCGGACGACAACGTAGCTACGATGGATTACAAGCTGTTTAAGGCAGAGCAGATGCCCCGCACCCGCGACCGCTACGCCCGCGAGTCGGGCATGATCTACGTGCACCCGGACCTGGAGCGAAATGTGTTCACGGGCCACCACCGCAGCAAGATCTACTCGCGCGGCGATAAACTGCACATGATCTTCGACGGATACTCGCTGCGGGGCAAACCATCTAAAGAAACCACCACCGAGATCCTGACGCTGGACTGGAATACCGGAAAGTCCGAGTACCGCACACTACCGGTTATAGAGCAGCGCAACGAGCCCAGCTTTAACTCTTTCCTGCACCAGGATAAGCTTTTCAGGGTGAACCTGGAGAAAGACAAACTGAAGCTGACGGCCTACGACTTTAACACGCTGCAACCCCTGAAAGAGTATACTTTCACGGATAAGGAGCAACTGGCGCTGGCCTCTACGCCGGTGTACCAGCGCGGTGCAGGCGGTTTGTTCTCGTCTGGGTATGAGGTGATAGAGAAGGAGGACAAGGTGATGAAGAACCTGGCCAGCGGCGTGCCTGCCATCACGGTGGATACCTACAGCGACAGCACCTTGCAGCTTACCATCGGCTCCTACAAAGCGCCAACAGAGCGCAGCAACCGCAACGACCGCAGCCGCATGGTGCGTACCCCGGACCGTTACGTGCGCACATCGCGCGGGCTGATGCTGATCCCCGGCCGCTGGACACCGGCTTACAACATCCCGACCTATTACCTGAACTCACCCTACTACAGCCGCTATTTCTACGACCCATGGGGGCAGGGCGGCAACATGCCAACAGGCCCGGGGGTTAGCACCTACTTCCACTCCGTGCTGGACGCCAACAGCCTGGCAAAGGTAGAGCAGGAGGGCGATGTGGAGGTGCTGCAGGAGCGCGTGGAGGAGTATGAGCGCAGCCTTAAACCGGAGCCTGAGTTTCAGACGATCTACCGCTACGGCGACAAACTACACTACGGCTACTACGACCGCAAGGCACGTACATTCCGGATCGTGGAGTTTGCCCATGGCCAGGAGCCAGCTCAGCAGCCTGCACAGGAATAATCAGACCATAGTTTTGTGTATAAAAATGGCCGCCAGTGTTTGCTGGCGGCCATTTTTTATAGGTGTCAGGAATAAAACTAGTTCTGCTTCTCCTGCATCAGTTGGTCTACGCGCTGCTGCACGGCTTGGTCCTGGCGGTAGGCAAGCATGATCTGCTCAAACTTCTCCAGCGTCATGCCCTCCTGCTGTATGGCTGCTTCCAAGTCTTTCTGAAGGGCTGGCTGCATCTCCATCATGCGCTGCGCCGCATTGTTAAAGGCTGCCATCTCTTCCGGGGTTGCCTCCACCTCGCTTAGCTTTTGCTGCTGGTGCGCCTGTGCCATCTGGTTAAACTTGTCCACGCTCAACTTCTCTTCCTCCAGAATGCCCATCATGGCTTTTTCGCCTTCCTGCTGCACAGTCATCAGGCGGGCGCTGGCATCGGCAAACTGCTGCAGGTCCGCGTCGGAGAAGTTCTGTGGCTGGGCCTGCTGGGTTGGCGGAGCGGTTTGTTGTGCCATAGCGGCAGGTGCTGCCAGTGCAGCACCACATATAAGCGCGGCAAAGGCTGCGCCTTTAAGGTTTTGCTTAAGATTCATAAAGTGGGGGATTTGTTTTAAGGTGTGAAAAGAAGGTTCAGAGCCAACTATAGCGTTGGGCTCAGGGATTTATACATACGAAGTGTGGAAATTGTTGTGCGGCCGCAGGCAAGTATAGCCCAGGCTTCTGAGCAGCAGGATACAGCCAAGCAACGGGAACGGCTACTGCACACACATATGGCCTCGGGTTTACACCGGGAGGGGCAGGAGTTATACTTCTGCTCTTAAAACAAAAGAGACGCTATGTCTTGCGTCTCTACCGGTTCGTCGATCTACAAAGGCGGTGGTTATGCTTCTGCCGCAGCGTTGTACTTCTTTAGCCTCTCTTTCTGGACGAGTTGCTTCTCCAGCAGCTTCTGAACTTCGGGCTTGTCGTAATCCTCTATACGCTGAATGTGCTTCATCACCTTCTTCATAATCTTGTCCTGCTGCTGACCCGTCTCCAAGGCGTAGGAGTAGGGCAGGTCGGTGAAGGTAACCATGGAGTAGAGCGGGATCCACTTATCCGGGTATTGTGCGGAGATTTTGCCCTCGATCTTTTTGCGTAGCAGGAAGCGCGGATCAGCCACCTTGTCGCGCATTTCGATAAAATTCATTACGGCCAGGTCGGCGATGGCGTCGGCGTTAGGTTTGCGGCGGCGCTCGAAAGCCCTGAAAAGTGCGTCCCAGTCATCCCCCTCAAAGCCGTGCAGCATCTGGTCCAGTACCGTGATGTCCTCGAAGCCGGCATTCATCCCTTGCCCGTAGAAAGGCACCACCGCATGGCTGGCATCCCCAATCAGCAGCGATTTACCCTCGTAGCTCCAGGGAAAGCATTTAACCGTAATCAGCGAGCCGATGGGGTTTGTGAAATAATCCTGCGTCAGGGTAGGCATCAGCGGCACCGCATCCGGGAACACCTCCTGGAAGAAAGCCAGCAGGTCACTCTCATTTTTGATGGCGGCAAAAGACTGCTCGCCTTCATAGGGGAAGAACAAGGTGCAGGTAAAGCTGCCGTCTATGTTGGGCAGGGCGATCATCATGTACTTGCCCCGTGGCCAGATGTGCAGGGCATTCTTCTCGATGGCCCAGCCACCATCGGCAGCAGGTGGAATGGAAAGCTCCTTATAGCCATACTCCAGGTAGCTCTGCTCATAGTTAAAACGCTCTGTCTTCTGCATGGCGCCACGCACCACGGAGAAAGCCCCATCCGCCCCAAAGAGCAAGTCCGGCTGCACCGTCTCGACCTCGCCTGTTTCCAGGTTGCGCAACTGCACCTCGTTGGTGCGCAGGTTCACGTCCATGGCCTGGCGGCTGAAGTGGTAGGTGATGTCGGGGTTCGGCTCCGAGAGGTTCATCAGTGCTGCGTTCAGCCCGCTTCTAGACACCGAGTAAATGGACTGCCCTTCTTTGCCATACGGCTGGAAGGTAAGGGTGCCCTGCTCGTCGTGCATCATGCGGCCGTGCATGGGTATGGCCACCTGGCGCACGTCCTCCTCTATGCCTATGCCTCGTAAAGCGCGCCAGCCGCGGTCGCTGAGGGCGAGGTTAATGGAACGGCCGCCATCCACTATGTTCTTACGCAGGTCAGGGCGGCGCTCGTACAGGTCTACCTTGTGGCCGCGTTTGGCCAGGTACAGAGACAGCAGCGAGCCGACCAAACCAGCTCCCATAATGGCGATGTTCTTTTTCTCGGTCATAGTATATCGGGGCAGAGCCTCTTGGTACTGTAAAATAACGGTTTCTGGACCGTATTGGCAAGTGTGCTAGCCTTTCACGCAGCGGAACGTGAGGTTGATGCGAGGTTGTACGGCTTTGGCCGTTTTAGGGACGTGGTGGAGCCAACGGTGCTGCGTAGGCCCCTGCATAAGCAGCAAACTGCCGTGAGAAAGTATAAGCGGAACGGGCTTTAGGTCTTTGCGGGTGCGGTGCCTGAAGGCGAAGCGGCGCTCGCCGCCAAAACTCAGACTGGCGATACTTGGTTGCTGCCCTAACTCCGGCTCGTTGTCTGCGTGCCAGCCCATACTATCCTGGCCGGTGCGGTAGAGGTTGAGCAACACACTATTATACTTCTGGCCACAGGCCTGCTCCACCTTTCCGCGTAGTTCCTGCAGCACCGGCAGCCACGGCTGCGGCTTGTTTTGCAGCCCCGAGTAAGTGTAAGCCTTATCGCCATACCAGGCCGTGAGGCGGGGCATGGGCAGCTGGCGGCCGAACATTTTTATACTTTCCTGCTGCCAGTTTACTTCCTGCAGCAGGCGCTCAAAGTATACATCGTTTTCCGGGGCAGGTATAAAAGCCGCGGTAAAGTATACTTCGGCATCGGGAAGGGGCAGCTGTTGCCATTGCTCGTTGCTATAGTTCATACATACAGTATAAAGTTCGGTGCTTGCTTTAAAAGATTTCATCGGGGGTTTGGTCGGAATCCAGCACCGGGCGGCCGCTCTTTTTGCGCTCCCGGTCCAGCATCTGGATGGCTTTTGTGGCTGTTAAACCGTGTAATACAATCGACACCATAACGATAAATGCTACGATCGACCACAGCTCGTTAGCCTCGGGCAAATCTACTTTATTCAATGCAAAGGAAAGGTAAAAGAAGGAGCCGATACCCCGAATGCCAAAAAAGCTCACGGCAAGCCTCTCTTTTGTTGTGGAGAGAGTGCCCAGCATACTCGGGAAAGCAGTGGCGGGCCTGATAACGAACAGCAGGGCAAGCCCGATAAGTGCTCCCTTCCAGGTGAGGTAGTCGAGGATGCCGGTTACAAGGCTTCCCCCAAACAGGATTAACAGGACCACCATGATGATGCGTTCGACCTGATTTACAAAATCATGCATCTGCTGGTGGTACTCATGCTCTTCCTCTATGCTGCTCATGGTAAGGGCCGCCGCAAAAACGGCGATAAAGCCATACCCGTGCAGCATTTCCGTAATGCCGTAGGTAACCAATGTGGCGGAGAGGGCAAGGAAGCCGTGCTGTGCCCTCGGGAAATTTGTCTTTTCAGGCATCCTAAAGATCAGGTAAGCCAGCCCACGCCCGATCAGGTAGCCGGTGCCTGCCCCCACTACCACCCGGTAGAGGAGGTCGCGCAGCAGCCAGTCGGTAAACCAGCCGCCGCCTTCCTGTGCCGCGAGGGCCAGCACCACTGCCAGCCAGGTGAAGGGAAACGCAGAGCCGTCGTTTAGGCCGGCTTCTGCCGTTAGCGAGAACCGTACCACATCCTCCTCCGGGTCATTCGGAGGGCCCACCTGTACCTGTTCTGCCAGCACAGGGTCGGTAGGCGCCAGTGCCGCACCCAGCAGTACGGCACCTGCCACCGAAAAGCCCATTATACTCCAGCCCAGCAGGGCTATGGCGGCAATGCACAGCAACATCGTAATACTTACCAGGCGCAATGGAATCCGCCACCGCTTTAAGCCAAACTTCCGCCGGATTTTAAGCCCGGTTCCCATCAGCGAAATAATGACGCTAAGCTCAGTGAGCCGCACCACATGGTCTTCCCGCCAGAGCGGATCGGGGGTAGGCAAGCCCAGTGGCAGCAGGTACAGCAGCACCCCCAGGAGCAGAAACACGACCGGGTAGGAGATAAACGTTTTCTCCAGAATCGTCGGAATCCAGGTCATAGCAAGAGCTGCCACCCCAATTACTGTCATGGCCACTATGTAATCATCCATAAGAAATGGTATCTTTTAAGGCTGTGCCCGTCCTCTGGTACAGTAGTTTGCCTGCTGAGGTTATCTTGTTTCAGCCTAAAGTATAAGTTGCAGCGGTATTTGATTCTGCCGTAAAATTTGTATTTTGAAATCTAAACTATATCCTTTGGAAGCATTAGAAGAATTTTTAGTAGCGTTTAGCGATGCTGCATGGGGAATGCCGCTGCTTATCCTGCTAATGGGTGGCGGGTTTTATTTTATGATTTATTCCGGCTTCCTGCCGTTCCGCTACTTGGGCCATGCCGTTAACGTGATCCGGGGCAAATACGATGACCCGAACGATCCAGGCGACATCAGCCATTTCGAGGCCCTTTCGAGTGCGCTGGCAGCCACGGTGGGCATGGGTAACATCAGCGGTGTGGCCGTGGCCATCGCCATTGGCGGCCCCGGTGTATTGTTCTGGATGTGGGTGAGCGCCTTTGTGGGCATGGCTACTAAGTTCTTTACCTGCTCTTTGTCTATCATGTACCGTGGCCGCGACAGCTACGGGCATATAGAGGGCGGCCCGATGTATGTGGTGCTCCATGGGCTAGGGCGCAAGTGGAAGCCGCTGGCTGTGTTCTTTTCCGTTGCCGGCCTGTTTGGCACGCTCCCTGTCTTCACCAGCAATCAGCTGACGCAGGTTATCCGCGAGGTAGTATTAATACCCAATGGCATTGCCACTACCAACACCTTTGCCTGGAACCTGGGTATAGGCGTGGCGCTGGTGATCATCACCTCGCTGGTGATTTTTGGAGGTATAAAGCGTATTGGCCATGTGGCCGGCAAAATGGTGCCTAGTATGGTGGTGTTGTACATGCTGGCAGTGCTTTATATCATGGCCATGAACTATGCCAGTATACCTGGCGCTTTCGGGTTGATATTTGAAGATGCGTTTACGGCTAACTCCGTGTTGGGAGGGGCGGTTGGAGCCATTATTATTGCCGGGGCGCGGCGAGCCTCTTTCTCTAACGAAGCGGGCATCGGCACAGCCGACATGATGCACGGCGCCGCCAAAACCGATGAGCCTATTCGGGAGGGGCTGGTTGCCATGCTGGGGCCGCTCATCGATACCATTGTGGTCTGTACCCTAACCGGCCTTGCCATTATCGTTACAGGCACGTGGCAGGACCCTGATAAAAACGGCGTGGGCATAACAGTGCACGCCTTCGACACTGCCATGCCCACCGTTGGCTCGTACGTGTTAGTAGTGTGTGTGCTGATATTCGCGTTCACCTCGCTGTTCTCCTACTCCTACTATGGCACCAAGTGTTTCAGCTTTCTTTTCGGAGCAAAGTATAAGCACTATTACAATTACTTCTACGTAATCACCATCATTTTCGGGGCTACAGCCTCCATCACGGCTGTACTGGCGCTGATCGACGGGATGTACGCCATGATGGCTATCCCGACCATGACTTCAGGCTTGTTGCTGTCGCCCAGGGTAATGGCCGCTGCCAAAGATTACTTTAAAAGGATGCGTGAGTTCAGGGAAGAGGCAAAATTGAAGGAGGTCAGGGAGGTAAAGAGTTAGAGAGCCTGGCTGCTTTAGGCGGAGTATATTTCCATGTCCGGTTGATAGTATACAAGCTTCAGGCACAGGCCAGAGCTATTCCCAAAGTATAGTATTATCTACATTTAAATTGGTTGTGCGTACCCAAGTGCCCTCGCTCGCCTCTGGCGAGCGCGCGTCATCGGTGGCGTCCCGCCATCTGCGCTCCGAGGCACAAACGAATACGGCCAGCCTTCGCCAGACAGCACACGCGCCGGAGGCGAGCGGAGGCCATTTTACGTATTTGTGATTGGGCAATAGTATACATCTCTTGCCACACCTTACCTCCGTCTTTTCTCTGGCGCCTCCACTTGCTGGGCCTCCGCTTCGTCTTGCTGGCTTTCCATGGTGCTGTAAAAACGGGTGGTAGGGTAGGCGAACCGGATGTCAGGGGTACTCAGGAACTGTGTCAGCACTTCTTCCCAGATGCTGTTCTCACTCTCGCGGCGCGCATTCAGACCGCACAGGTAGCGGGCGGTAAGCTGAATCCCGTTCTCGCGCACTTTGGTGAATACCCTTGGGGCAAAGCTTTTATAGAAGATAAGATGCTGCTGCGCCTCGGCCCTAACCAGGTTCTCTGCAGCCTCACTTAGCTTCTCGCAGTTTCTGCTGGCTATTTCCTCCAGTATAGTCTTGGCTTTCTGCCAATTGCTCTCAAAGGTGATGCGCAGCTGCACCTCATGCCATATAAAAGGAAAGCCGTAGTTGTAGTTGGTCTGCGGCTGCGTGAATACCTGGCCGTTGGGCACATGCACCACACGACCGGTGGCCTGCTCTGAGTCTACCCACTCGCCCAGTTCATTCAGCGTGAACTGGAAGAAGGCAATATCGATCACATCACCGGTGTACGGGCCGATCTTGATCCGGTCGCCTACCTTGAAGGGACGTTTCCAGATGAGGAACACCCAGCCCATGATGTTGAGGATGGGGTCGCGGAGCACCACCACCAGGCCTACCGAGAAGATACCCAGGAACGTGGTGATAGAGCTGAACCCGTCGAACCAGATGTTGGCCAGAAAGATGATCCCCAGCCCCGTTACCACGTAGTTGGTCGTTTTCCTCCACTGATATAATTTGCGGGAGTCGGTCTGCTGCCGCGACGCCAGCCGCAGCAGCAGCCTGCTTATGATCCATAGTCCCAGCAAAGCCAGCAGCGACATGAAAATGTTCTCCTGTATCTCAGCAGACAGGTTCAGGTTTTCCTCAATCCAGTGCTCAACTTTTCGCATGCAGCTTCAACTTTAAAGCAATATCGTTAATATGGCAGCTTTAGGCAAACGGGCTTTCAGCAGCAGTGTTATACTTGGGTTGCCTCTTGTTTGGCGCCCTCCAACTGTTTTATACGCCACGGGCTACCCACAATCCACAGGATGTCGCCCTCCTCCAGCACCAGTTCCGAGTCTGGGTTCAGCATGCGCTCCCCGTTCTTTTCTATCCCCACAATAAGGCCTTTCGTTCTCTCCCGCACGCCAGACTGGCGCACAGTTTTGTGAAGCAACGTAGAGTCCGCCGACACGACCAGCATTTGAAGCTCGATGTCTTCTTTCCCGGCCTCGCCATTTGGGGCGGTCGTCCCCGTCTCTGTTTCGATAAACTGCTTAAAGGCCCCGATCTGCTCATCCGTCCCAAAGATATAGATCCTATCGCCGGGGAAGATCCTTTCGTGCCGGGTGGGCGCCATGATCGTGCGGTCGCCGCGCTCTATCACAGCCACGTTGACACCATAAAGCTCCCTTATTTGCAGCTCAAGCATACTTTTGCCCACCACCACAGACTCCGGCGACACATCAAAGCTGGTGAGGTGGGCGTCCCAGGGCACCAGCGTGTGGCTCATTTTGCTGGCGGCACTGATCTCCCGGGCATTCAGGTTAGACATGAAGCGGTCCTCTATCCTGATGTAGAAATCCTGTATCTTTTTGGAGAAAATGACCAGTAGGCCAATGATAAACAAACCAACGATAATGGCCACCTGCACCGATAGTACCCGGTTTAACAGGAAGCCGATAAAAAGTATGGCGATGCCTATTCTGGTAAACTCCATCACAATGATAAGGCTACGGTAATTTTTATTGGCCCAGATACGCCCCTGCGCCTCTTTCTGCGGATGATGCACGGCCAGCGCCCAAAGGAACGGTGCCATGAAAAGCAGGGTAATGGCCGTTGTTACAATGCCGCCCCACGCGCCGTTAATCACACTTTCGGTAATGAATGGGTACAGAAACTCACCGGCCAGCAGCACTATGGCAATCAGGATGACAGAGTAAACCACCAGGTTGATGCCGTATGACCGGAGCACCAGCTTCCAGTCACTGGTCGTGCTGATGGTCTGGGCACCGGAGCTGTACTCGTTCAACGAAGAAATCCACCTGGAGGGCAGCATACGCTCCACCGACCTGTAGAGCGGCTCCGACAGCTTGATCATGTATGGCGTCGTGAACGTGGTGATGGCCGAAACGGCCACTGCTACAGGGTATAGGAAGTCGCTGGTCACGTTCAGGGTAAGGCCCAGGGTGGCGATGATGAAGGAGAACTCCCCGATCTGCGACACGCTCATACCTGACTGAATGGATGTCTTGAGCCCCTGCCCCGCTATGAGGCCGCCCGCCGTGATACTTACCATTTTGCCGACAAGTGTTACCACGGTGATAAGTGCGATGGGACCGGCATACTCCACAATCATGGCTGGGTTGATCAGGATGCCTACCGACACGAAGAAGATAGCGCCGAAAAGGTCTTTAACGGAGGTGACAAGGTGCTCAATCTTCTCGGCCTTGGTCGTCTCAGCCAGGATAGAGCCCATGATGAACGCGCCCAGCGCCGGCGAGAAGCCTACTTGCGCCGCCAGTATCACCATCAGGAAACAAAGGGCGATGGAGACGATCAGAAGCGTCTCGTCGTTCATGAGCTTACTTGCCTTCTTGAGCAAAGTAGGTATCAGGAATATACCTGCCAGGAACCACACCACCAGGAAGAAGGCCAGCTTGAGCACGGCCGAGAGCATTTCGGCGCCGGCAAACTGCTGGCTCACGGCTAGGGTGGAGAGCAGCACCATCAGGAGTATGGCCACGAGGTCTTCCACGATCAGCACCCCGAACACCAGCCCGGCGAAGCGGTGGGACTTCACGCCCAGTTCCTCAAAGGCCCGGATAATGATGGTGGTGGAGGAGATGGACAGGATACCGCCCAGAAAAACACTGTCCATCGTGGACCAGCCCAGGAGCTTGCCCGTGAGGTAGCCCAACAGCAGCATAACCACGACCTCGAGGCCCGCCATGATGGAGGACGCGCCACCTACTTTCACCAGCTTCTTAAAACTGAACTCCAGCCCCAGGCTGAAAAGCAGGAAGATAACGCCTATTTCGGCCCATACATTGATGTTTTCTATCTCAACGATTGTCGGGAACAGGTTAATGTGCGGGCCTACCAGCAAGCCCGCGATAATGTAGCCCAGTACCAGGGGTTGCTTCAGCTTCTTGAAAAGAAGTGTCATGATGCCAGCTGCACCAAGAATCAGCCCGAGGTCCATGACCAGATTGGGGAGGTGTGTCATATGAAATAAATATCTTTCTTAAGAAATGGATTAAAGTATACTGCAACAGCAAGTATGGAGCGTGCACCTAATACAAGCATGTACACTGTGTAACGTAGTTAAATACCTGCCCGGAACTTCTGAAAGCTCGAAAGCATACGTGCGTTTACTGAGTTTTAGCGGTTGTGCATATGCCTCATAGCACCTCCTGTTGATTTTCCGGGTAACTCTCCACGCCTTCTGTAACAGCAGAAAGCAAGAGAGGCAGGTGTAGCAGCATGCCTCACGAAAACCCAGCCTTTCTTGCCTCTGCACCACAAAAGGCCCCATTTGGGGAGAATACCTCTAATATAAACGCTGGTAAAGAAAGGTTGAAAAGTTTTTCGCAGAATTAGCCGTAAACCTACCCTCGTTTCTGGCTGGTGGAGCCACCCTCTTTCAGCGCCTCCGGGAGAGGGGCCTTCAACGGATTGGCAGAAATAATGCTAACGCATGCTACCCTAAAACCAGCTCTGGCGGATATCACGATGAAAAAGATATCCCGAAGCGGGTAAGTGCCCTTCTGTTTGTAAAGCTGCTCAAACGTATCATGCTCTAAGGGGCGTTGGGTAATATTGTAATTGGGAGGGTTTGCGCCAGCAACTCAGCTCCGGCCGAATGTGGCGCACATGCTGCCAGAAGTTTGTTGGCGGGGGGAGCAAGGGTGAAAAGCCACGGCAAGCATCGGATGGAATGTTGCGGGCTCAGCACGATAGGAGGCGCCATTCTGGCATCCTGAAGTACCTGTACGGCCTGTTGCTCTACAGCGGCATTGTCTGGCTCGCCAGCTGCCTGAAGCAAACCAGGGGCTACCTTTGATATGGCCCCTTTCACAAGGAAGCTGTACACCGCTTGCTCGTGGCCGGGCAAGGTAATGGCCCAAAGCAGCATCACCCACATAAGGAGATACCTAAAAAAGTGCTTTATGAAATCGCTTTGAGACATTTAGCTACAAAAGTAACGCTTTTGGCTTAGAAGTAGGTTGCTGCTGCCAACAAGGCCCGCGTTACTCCACTTCATACCCCAGCAGTTTGTTTACTCTCGTGAGCTCGTCGTCGCGGTCTGTCATCACAAACAAGACATCATTTGTCTCAAGGGTGGTGGCGCCATTAGGCGTCAAGAACTTCCCATTCCTGTTGATAAGGACAATCAACGCCCCCTTTGGAAAGTGCAGGTCGACGAGGTTTTTTCCAACGGCCGGGCTTCTGTCGGGTACCTGGATTTCTGTGAGTTCGTTTTTGATATCGTACTCCATCTCCAGGTCGAACTGGTACTTCTTTTGCCTTTTGTCCTGCTGGCTCAGCTTCAGCCACCTGGCCACAACAGAAAGGGTGGTTCCTTGCAGCAGCACAGAGGTGATCACGATAAAGAACACGATATTGAAAATCATGCCCGACTTCTCCACACCGGCAAGCAGGGGATAGGTGGCGAATACAATCGGCACGGCGCCGCGCAACCCTACCCAGGAGACGTAGAGTTTGTCCCGGATGGAGTTTCGGAAGAAAGCCATGCTCAGGAACACGCTCACCGGCCGCGCCACAAGGATTAGGAATATCGATATCAGCAGGCCAGTGCCTATCAGAGGCACCATGTGCGACGGGAACACCAATAGCCCCAGCGTAAGGAACATCAGGATCTGCATGAGCCAGGCTATGCCATCGTAGAACTTGGTAAGGCTGCGCTTATGGATGAAGTTCCGGTTCCCGAGTATCACGCCCGCTATATACACGGCCAAAAAACCGTTACCATTGATAACATTCGTAAAGGCAAAGGTAAAGATAATCATTGCCATGGTGAGGGCAGGATATAGCCCTTCCTGCTCCAGCTTGATGCGGTTGATTATCCAGGCCATGGCCCTGCCCATTGCCACGCCTGCCATGGCACCAATGCTCATCTGCATGAAAAACATGGGGATAAGCCGCCAGATGCTGGCCTCCTCATTCATGATCAGGAAGGTGAAGCTAACGGTCAGAAAGTACGCCATCGGGTCGTTACTGCCCGACTCCAGCTCCAGTGTAGGCCGAAGGTTGTGCTTAAGGCCAATATTTTTGGAACGAAGGATAGAGAACACCGCCGCCGCATCTGTAGACGACACAATAGAACCCAGCAGCATGCTCTCCAGCAACGTGAAATCAGTGACGTAGTAGACAAAGCCCCCCAGTAACATGGCCGTTACGAGGACCCCCACTGTGGCCAGACCAACCCCACGCCAGAGTACGGGCCTGATGCTCTCCCAGCGGGTGTCCAGGCCGCCGGAGAAAAGTATAAACGTAAGCGCCACGGTGCCCAGCGACTGTGCCGACTGCGGGTCGTTGAAATGTATCTTTCCCAGCCCTTCAGACCCGGCCAGCATCCCTACGCCCAGGAATAGTAATAAAGCAGGAATACCAAACCGTCCTAAGCTCTTGGTGATCAATATGCTCAGGAATAGCAGGATTGATGAAACAAGAAGTATGTCTTCAAAAGTGACGTTCATTAATTGTCTTAAAGCACCACATTAAAATTTCTTACGACAGTTACCTTAACTGCCCCAAAATTCAGCAAACTCACCTGATAGCCTTGCTAGCAGGAGCTTACCTGCTGGCTAAAGATAGCAGGTCGATTTTAATTATCTCGTAAAAACCAATACGCACGCACGATCAAAAATGCTTCGTGCGGGAGCTAGGGTTGAACAGATAGTTCGTTGTTCTGGGGCGAATAACTGGTTTTCTTAGGATTGGCCTTCCAGGCAATCGTGTAAAATCTCAGAGAAGCGGTATACTTCCTCAAAGCTGTTGTAGAGTGGGGTAGGGGCCACGCGGATTACGTTTGGCTCGCGATAATCCACTATGATACCGGCCTCCATCAACTTGTCGAACAACAGGCGGGAGTTCTTTTTTACGAGCAGCGATATCTGGCAGCCCCGGGCCTGCGGGTCGCGCGGTGTGATCATCTCCAGCACCTCCTGGCCCACATGCACATCGTTGATCAGGTACTCCAGGTAACCGGTCAGCTTTTCGCTTTTAGCGCGCAGGGCCTCCATGCCGCCAGCCTCATCCACCAGCGCCAGCGCGGCGCGGTGCACCGCCATCGGCAGGATCTGCGCGTTGCTCAGCTGCCAGCCCGCTGCGCCGGGCATTGGCTTGAAGCCTTTCTGCATTCTAAAGCGCTCCTGCGCATCGTGGCCCCACCAGCCGGCAAACCGTGGAATGCCTGGATCGTTGCCATGGCGCTCGTGCACATATACGCCGGAGGTACCGCCCGGGCCTGAGTTGAGATATTTGTAAGTGCACCACACGGCAAAGTCCACGTCCCAGTTGTGCAGGTGCAGCGGCACGTTGCCGGCGGCATGCGCCAGGTCGAAACCTACGAATGCGCCCACCTCATGGCCCGCTTGGGTGATGGCAGCCATGTCGAACACCTGCCCAGTGTAGTAGTTAATGCCGCCCATCATCACCAGCGCCAGCTCCTCGCCGTGTTGCTTTATACTTGCCAGGATGTCCTCGGTGCGCAGGGTGTGCTCGCCTTCTCTCGGGAAAAGCTCCACAATGGCCTCTCCCGGAGTATAGCCATGGAACTTCACCTGCGTCTCCAGCGCATACTGGTCCGAGGGGAAAGCGCCGCCCTCCGTGATGATCTTGAACCGCTTGCCCTCCGGGCGGTAAAACGACACCAGCATCAGGTGCAGGTTAACAGTCAGCTGGTTCATCACCACCACCTCGCTCTCTTTGGCGCCCACCACACGGGCAGTTGCCGGAGCCAACAGCTCGTGGTAGTTAAACCAAGGCTCCTCACCTTTAAAGTGCCCCTCCACAGCCAGGTTGGCCCACTTATACATTTCGTTGTCGATGTACATCTGCGCCGATTTGGGCTGCAGCCCCAGCGAGTTGCCGCAGAAGTAGATGGCGTCCTGTTTGTTTACCTGCGGAAAATAGAAGCGGTCCCGGAAGTGGAATAAGGGATCCTGGCGGTCTTGCTCCTGTGCAAAGGCAAGCGTATTTTGATAGTTCATGGTGTGCGGTTTATACTGGAGGCTAACGGAGCAGCCTGGTTTATACTTTGTTTTCAGCGTAAGTTACGCATTTGGGGAGGAAAATGCGCAGGGTATAAAGTGAGAGAGAGCTTTGGTGCACCGGCTTTAGCAAATGTACAGCCGGCCTCTTTTTAAATGTTTGCCGCTGCTAAGGGTTGAACCGAAAAGCTATTTTTTACTCACACAGTATCCTACAGACAGCTGAAACACCTGATTCTTGGCCCCAATGATATCCACCAGCCCTATATGGTGGCGCAGGCTGAAAGTGGCTTTGCTTTCATTGCCAAATGAGAGCCCATAGACCAGGCAGTAATCTTTGCCTTCCATTTGTGGGCGGGAATCAATGGCTTCGTACTCGTAACGCTGGTCCAGCAGCAAACCAGCGTAGGCGCCCCCTTGCAGGCTTACATTCGGTGCAACAAAAACTTTTGCCGTAACAGGCACATTAAGGTAATGCAGCAGCAGGTGTCCACGCTCCAGCTCCGCGCCTTGGAACGAATACTGCGCTTCTACCTGGACTCCCACCTTGTCGCTCTGCATGGTCAGATAGTAGATGCCGGCATGGCCGCCTAACTGTGCACCCTGCCAAGGACCATCTTTCAAGGCGATGGTAGTAAGGCTAGGGCCAATTTTAACGCTGGTAAAGCTCTGGTTGGGAGATGGTGCCTGAGGCGCATTCTCCTGTGCAGTGGCAGGGTAGCAAAGTATAAGCATGAGGGCTGCGATAAGGGAGTAGCGTTTGTTCATATTTTTTGTTTTCAGCTAAGTAAAAGCAGAGGTACGTAAACATCAGATGACTGTTTTTCCAACAAAAAAGCCCGGCTAAAGTATAGCCGGGCTCTCCTGTAAGTATAAACTCGCTTAGAACTCTGCGTTCTGCGGCGTGCGTGGGAAAGGGATCACATCGCGGATGTTGCCCATGCCGGTAACAAACTGCACCATGCGCTCAAAGCCGAGGCCAAAGCCTGCGTGCGGGCAGCCCCCGAAGCGGCGGGTATCCAGGTACCACCACAGGTCCTCCTCGTGTATACCCACGCCTTTCATACGCTCCACCAGGATGTCGATGCGCTCCTCACGCTGCGAACCGCCCACGATCTCGCCGATGCCCGGGGCCAGGATGTCCATGGCCGCCACGGTCTTGCCGTCGTCGTTCAGGCGCATGTAGAAAGCCTTGATATCTTTCGGATAATCCGTCACGATCACCGGTTTCTTGAAGTGCTTCTCCACCAGATAGCGCTCGTGCTCGCTCTGCAGGTCCACGCCCCAGTTCACCTCGTACTGGAATTTCTTCTTCTTGTAGTGGTTCGAGTTGACCAGAATGTCGATGGCCTCGGTATAGGTGACGCGCTCAAAATCGTTGTTCACCACAAACTCCAGCTTCTCCAGCAAAGTCATCTCCTGGCGCTCGTGCTGCGGCTTGCTTTTGTCTTCCTCTGCCAGGCGCTGGCCCAGGAACTCGATGTCCTCGCGGTTGTGCTCCAGGGCGTAGCGGATGATGTACTTGATAAACTCCTCGGCCAGGTCGGCGTTCATTTTCAGGTCGTAGAAAGCCATCTCCGGCTCGATCATCCAGAACTCGGCCAGGTGACGCGTGGTGTTGGAGTTCTCGGCGCGGAAAGTTGGTCCGAAGGTATAAATATCGCTGAAGGCCATAGCCGCCAGTTCACCTTCCAACTGCCCGGATACCGTCAGGTTGGTAGCTTTGCCGAAGAAATCTTCCTCATAGTTTACCTGTCCATTTTCGGTAAGCGGTGGGTTGACCGGGTCCAGCGTGGTCACGCGGAACATCTCGCCGGCGCCCTCTGCATCCGAAGCCGTGATAATAGGCGTGTGCATGTACACGAAGCCCTTCTCGTTAAAGAACCTGTGCACGGCAAAAGCCAGGGAGTTGCGCACGCGGAACACAGCCCCGAACGTGTTGGTGCGGAAGCGCAGGTGGGCGATCTCGCGCAAAAATTCCAGCGAGTGCGCCTTCTTCTGCAGCGGGTAGGTTTCCGGATCGGCTTTGCCCACTACTTCTATACTGGTAGCCTGCACTTCAAAGGCCTGGCCTTTGCCCTGCGATGCAACCAACTCGCCCACCACAGAAATAGCAGCACCGGTGGTCACGTCCTTCAGCGCCTCTTCGCTGAATCTCTCAGCGTCGGCTACTACCTGTAAATTATTTATCGTGGAGCCGTCGTTCACGGCGATAAAGCTCAGATACTTGTTCCCGCGCTTCGTGCGCACCCAGCCTTTCAGCAATACCTCTTTGCCTACCTCGGCACCCTTTAGCAGATCTTTAACTTTTGTGCGTTGCATGTGTATGGTTGTTAATACCCTGAAGGTACAGTTAATCCCTTAAAAATATAAACTTAAAATGATGCGGCCTCCCCCTCCCTTAGTTCTTCTGCCTCCGGAGGGCTGCCTATACTTTAACGCAAGGCCTTAGCGTTATCCGGATATGACGGCCGCGGCCACAAACTTTGCGCCAGACAGCTGTCGCGGCCACACCCGTAGAAGCATTGCGCTTAGGCCTTGTTACCTGGGTTTACTCTAAAATCCCCCAAAGTAACGATATTTTAACCTTTTTTGTAAATGCGAGTAAAATTAACCTAAATTTGAAAGTGCGCAGAAGGGCGCGGATTTTTCTTAAAAAACTATGCAGCGACTCGATTTAAGACAACTTTTATCCCAGAAGCTATCGCCGCAGCAGATACAATTTATCAAGCTGCTGCAGATACCTACTGCTGAGTTGGAGATGCGCATTAAAGAGGAGCTGGAGATAAACCCCGCCCTGGAGGAAGGCCGCGAGGAGACCGCCGATGAGTACAGCGACTCCTCGGACGAGTATGAGGAGGATTACGGCAAGGACGATGACATCGACCTGAACGACTACCTGAACGACGACGAGATCAGCGGCTATAAGATGCAGGGCGACCGTGGCGGTGACGAGGAGGACAAGGAAATGCCCATCGCGATGACCTCCACGCTGACCGACTCGCTGCTGGATCAGCTGGGCTTCCTGAGCCTGGACGACAAGCAGTATAACATCGGCATGCAGCTCATTGGCAGCATCGACAGCGACGGCTACATTCGCCGCGACCTGCGCTCTATTGCCAACGACCTGGCTTTTTCCCAGAACATTGAAACCACCGAGGAGGAGATAGAGCAAGTACTGCACCTGATCCAGACCTTCGACCCGGCTGGTATTGCCGCCCGCGACCTGCCCGAGTGCCTGCTGCTGCAGTTGGAGCGCCGCGAACAGGATGCCACCATCATGCTGGCCGAGCGCATCATCCGCCAGGCCTTTGACGAATTCACCAAAAAGCACTACCAGAAGATACAGAGCAAGTTTAACGTGTCGGAGGAGGAGTTGAAAAAGGCCATTGACGTGATTACCAGGCTGAACCCGAAGCCGGGCGGCGCCGGCACCGGTATGACGCGCGTGCAGTATATCATCCCCGACTTTATACTTGCCAACAACAACGGCCAGCTGGAGCTCTCGCTCAACTCCCGCAATGCCCCGGACCTGCGCATCAGCCGCTCCTACGCCGACATGTTCGATGCCTATGACAAGTCGGACAAGAAGGATAAGAAGCTGAAGGAGACGGTAACGTTTGTGAAGCAGAAGCTGGATGCGGCCAAGTGGTTTATCGATGCCATCCGCCAACGCCAGAACACGCTGCTGCGCACCATGGAGGCCATCATCAAGTACCAGCACGGCTTCTTTCTGGAGGGCGACGAGAGCGAGCTGCGCCCGATGATCCTCAAGGATATTGCCGAGGAGATCGGCATGGACATCAGTACCGTGAGCCGTGTGGCCAACAGCAAGGCCGTGCAGACCGAGTTCGGTATCTATCCGCTCAAATATTTCTTCTCAGAGGGCATTGCCACCGACTCCGGCGAGGACGCCAGCAGCCGCGAGGTGAAGCATATCCTTAAGGAGATCATCGAGGGCGAAAACAAGCGCAAGCCACTCTCCGACGAGAAAATAGAGAAGCTCCTGAACGAGAAAGGCTACAACATTGCCCGCCGCACCGTGGCCAAGTATAGGGAGCAACTGAACATTCCGGTGGCCCGCTTACGTAAAGAGCTTTGATTAATTGCTGATTGTTAAATTGTTGATATGCGTAATACGGTCAGGTTGAAGCTTATCACTCTCCAACTCCTAAACTCTTTAACTCTCTAACTTCTCCGTGAATCGTTCGCTCGCGAAAACCTTGTCGGTAGTGCTTCACCCGCTGCTGCTGCCCACGTACCTTTTCGCTGTCATACTTTATTACATGCCCTCGTCTACGCTCACCCTGCCCATGCGCGTGCGCTGGATCGTGCTGGCCATGATTTTCTTCACCACCTTTATCATACCCACGGCAGCGGCCTTTTTCATGGTGCGCCTCGGCTACCTCGACTCCATGGAGATGGACAAGCGGGAGCAGCGTGGCTTTCCGCTGCTGTTCACGGGTATTTGCTACGCTGCCACCTCCTTCCTTTTTTACCGCGAGCCGGTTTATGACGCTATATTCTACTTTGTGATGGGGGTTATCGCGGCGGCCATATTCCTGGCTTTTGCCATTTCGCAGTTCTGGAAGATAAGTGCGCATGGTATAGGGGCGGGCGGTACCCTGGGCTTGCTGGTGGTGCTGCACAAACTGGCGCCCGGGGCCCTGCTCATCTACCCGATCATAGTGGCTGTTTTCCTGTCCGGAGCGGTTATGTCGGCGCGGCTGGCCCTGCAGGCGCACACCCCGGAGGAAGTATACGCCGGCTTCGGCTGCGGCTTTCTGCTGGCGCTGGGAGCCTCACTGGCACTGTATTAAGGATGGCCGTTTCGTCCGCTTGGCTTTACTGGCGCTGATGAAGTACAATTTTATAGTTTCTGTTCATGCCGGCAGAAGTATAAGCCCACCCCTAGCCCCTCCGAGGAGGGGAATTTCACCTCACCCCAACTCTCTCCTAAGAACAGGAGAGGGAGTTTATACTTGCTCCTTTCCCTGTCGTCTTGAGTACTCTTGAGGCGGGAGCCGAAGAGAGCCAGCGTAGCTGTGAGAGATCTATCTGGAATTTCGAACGAAAGACTGTGTGACTAAGGACAAAAGAGACAAAGTATAAAATCACTTCCACTTATACTTGCTCCGTCACTAAAGCAGCAGCTATCGTACTTGTTCCCAGTCTTTCCGTGGGGGTAGGGGCCCTCGAGAAAGAGCGCCTTGTGAGATTCCGGTGCCCTGCAAGGGCATTTCGACCGAAGGGTAGCGAAGGAAGGGAACACAGCGCGATGCGGGAAGACGAGCCCTCCCGGGCTGGAGGGAGCCAAAGTCGGAAATGAAACAACAAAGGTTGTAAGGCTATGGATGAACGGCAGCTAGCAGGTATAGCTTGCCTCAAGTTGAAGGAAGCACGGCTAGAGAAGTATAGCCAAAGTATAAAAGGACACGAGCTACAAGCTCGCGCCAGCGGAAGTATAAATCAGCAAGTATAGCTTACGTAGATGCAGAAGTGCGAAGGGAATACGGCAGCTTGCAGGTCAGGCGGGATTTCCTAACTTTATAATAATCAAAACTAACCCCAACACACATGAACTACGAATGCCTTTTATATGAGGTGCAGGAGGGAATGGCCACCATCACCCTGAACCGACCGGATGTTTTCAATGCCTTTAACGACCAGCAGAGCTACGACCTGCAGGACGCCCTGAAGCAGGTGGCCCGCGACGAGCAGGTGCGCGTGGTGGTGCTGACGGGCGCCGGAAAAGCCTTCTGCTCCGGCCAGGACCTGAAAGCCATCGCCAGTGCCAGCAAGCGCGACCTGTCGGAGTCGCTGGAGAAGCGGTATAACCCCATTATCCGCGCCATGCGCAACCTGCCCAAGCCCATCATCTGCAAACTGAACGGCGTGGCCGCCGGTGCCGGCTGCTCCCTGGCCCTGGCCTGCGACTTGGTGGTGGCAAGCACGGCCGCAAGTATGATCGAGGTATTTGTAAACGTAGGGCTGGTACTGGACTCCGGCTCGTCGTTTTTCCTGCCCCGGGTAGTGGGCTCGCTGAAAGCGTTTGAGCTGAGCACGCTCGGTTCTAAGGTATCGGCTGAGGAGGCGCTGCAACTGGGCATGGTGAACAAGGTGGTGGCCCCGGAGGAGTTGGATGCCGCCGTGGCCGAGCTGGCTGCCCGTTATGCCGCCGGCCCAACCAAAGCCATTGGCCTGATGAAGAAAATGCTCAACAAGTCCTTCAGTTCCTCGCTGGATGAAATGCTGGATTACGAGGCCTACTGCCAGAAAGTAGCCGGTAACTCCGAGGATTACAAAGAGGGCGTCACCGCCTTTAACGAGAAGCGAAAACCGCAGTTCAAGGGGGCATAAGTATAATCAGACAGGTGTCGCGCAGGCCAAAGATGATTGCCTACCGCCTTCAAGGTTGCAAAAAACACCGCATAAAGTATAAAACCATACTTCAGCAGAGCCGGGCCATGGGTCCGGCTCTTTCTGTTTCCACCTCCATAATTTATACTTTGCCATACTTTGTGTAGCCCTGCGGCATCCCCATACGTATACAATATTTATAATTATTTTTATCTGTTTTTAAACTTAAATTTGATACTTATGTTCCGCAAGGCTCTCCTTCCATGGCTGTGTTGCCTGCTGCTGTTACTGGCAGTGCCGTCTCAGGCCCAGACTGACTGCAGTGACTACCAGCTGCTGCGCGAAAACGCAACGTATGAGTTGCTGAGCTACAACCACAAAGACAAGGAAACCGGCCGCATGACCTACAACGTAACGGATTTAAACCGTTCCGGCGATAAGCTGGAGGCCACCATCCACAGCCAGGTGTATGACGAGAAGGGGGAGCTTGCCACAGAAGGGGACTTTAAAATCGGGTGTGAGAACGGGAGCATCTGGATGGACATGAACCCCCTGATGAACCGGCAGAGCCCTATGCAGGGCCAGGGGAATAGCATGGAGATGAGCATGGAGGGGGACAAGATGCTGTATCCGAGCAACCTGCAGGCGGGGCAGAAGCTGGAGGACGGCACCATGACCCTGCAGATGAAGGACGCAGGCAACGGCCAGAGCATGATGACCATGGTGATGAAAGTGACCGACCGCACCGTGGAAGGCAAAGAAAGTATAACGGTGCCTGCGGGCACCTACGACAGCTACAAGATCAGGTACAACACCCAGATGGAGAACCGCGCCATGGGTATGAAGATGCCTGGTATGCGCATCGAAACGGTGGAGTACTACGTGCCGGGAATCGGGATGGTGCGCTCCGAAACTTACCGCAACGGCAAGCTGCAGTCGTATACGGTGCTCAGTAAAATAGAATAACCAAGCTTAGTCCGTCTGTTCATAGCTAAGCGCCGGCCCCTGTTCAGGAGCCGGCGCTTTTGCTTCTGCCAGGCCTTAAAAGGAGTAGCCCACCGAAACGTTCAGCTGCGGCGAGGGCGTTATAAAAATGGCGGAGTTCTGCTCGGCTACCAGCGCATGCCCGATAATGTTCTCCGTCAGCAGCTCATCAGCGCCCTTGGCCAGCGCATACTTCAGGCGGGCGCCCAGTGCCGCAGAAACCTCCACAGTAAGTTTCTCGCCGATGAGGAACTGCCCGCCCAACTGGTAATTCAGCTCGAGCATGTTCTGGTACAGGCGGCCCACGTAACGGCCGTACGTATTGTCCGAGTACTCGAAGGGGCTGTTGAAGGCGCCTTCCTCAAAGGCCATAAACCGGTAGCCGAAAAGTGGACCATGGAAAAAGCCCAGCGGCACGCCGTCATGCTTTTTAGAGGTATAGTAGCGCTGGCTCATACGCACGTGCACGCCGCCCACCTTTACATCGTCAGGTAGAAAGTCATCGCTTTTCAGGTAGCCGCGGTACACATAGCTCAGGCCAAACTCGTTCGAGATCCGTTCGGTGCGCATCTTCTCGTAAGAGAGGTATACCTCCCCGATCTGGAGCGGGTGCAGCTTCAGGATGCGGTCACGGGCAGGGTTTATCAGGCCTACCTCAGTTGTATCCTGGGCAAGGGTGTGGCGCAGTGGCAGCATTGTTAGCAGCACCAGCCAAAGGGTTGCGAAAACATACTTGCTGTTTCTCATGTCATACGTGTTTTGGGTAAGCTTTAGGTGTGGGCAAGAGGGGCGTTTTTTTGTGCTTTACAGCACTTTGTAAAGTAATGTTTCATATTAGCAAAGTCTTGTGTTAACGTCCGGCAAATACAGCAAAATGTACCCTGCAGGTGAATAGGTGTCGCTTCTGATAACTCCGTTGAGTTCGCGGCGTATACAAATTCTGGTAAAAAACTACACTAAACTTAAGATACAGAACTATGAAAAAGATTATTACGACAGGCTTGATAGCCGGCGCCTTCGTGTTTGCCGTGGCCTCCTGCAACCAGCAGGGTGGGGCCGTGGAGGAAGCCCAGGAGGTGAACGAGCAAGTAGCCGAGGACACGCAGATGGAGGATCAAATGACTAATATGTCCGACTTCATGACGAAAGCGGCCAGTGGCGGCATGATGGAAGTGGAGCTGGGTAAAATGGCGCAGGAGAAGGGCCAGCATGCGGATGTGAAAAGCTTTGGCAAAATGATGGTACAAGACCACTCGAAGGCGAACGAGGAGCTTAAGTCGCTGGCACAGAGGAAGAACATTGTGTTGCCCGACAGCATGGGCGAAAAGCACATGGACCATGTGCAGGAGCTGCGGGAGAAGACCGGCGCTGAGTTTGACAGAGCTTACATGGACCTGATGGTGGAAGACCATGAAGAGGACGTGAACATGTTTGAGGATGCCGCTGAAAACCTGGAAGACCCGGATGTGAAGGCGTTTGCCAGCAAAACGGTTCCTACGCTGCGCCAGCACCTCAACCGGGCACAACAGATAGACAGCACACTGCAGCAAAGGCAATAGGCCTGGCTGGAGGTAACTAATTTTATAAAGCATCTGTAAGTCTTATCTTGCAGGTGCTTTATACATTAAACCGAAATCACCCATGAGAAAAAGCATACAACAAGTATTCGTCCTGTTGGCGCTGGCTTTTGCCACCGCCTGCGGCTCCGACGACAGCATCAGACAGGCAGCCGAGCAAAGCGTGGAGCAGTTTAAGGCGGCCGGCGTGCAGGAGGATATGAGGAACGATGCCCTGTTTGCCGCTGAGGCGGCCAGTGCCAGCATGCTGCAGGTGCAGCTGGGCGAGGCAGCCGAAGGCAAGGCCGTAAGCCCGGAGGTGAAGGGGCTGGCGCAGGAGATGGTAACAGCGCACCAGCGCATCCTCAACGACCTGCGCGACATGGCCGGCAGGGGAAACTTTGTGCTCCCTTCCACCTTGGGTGAGAGGCACCATGAAATATACCAGGAGGTAACCGATAAGTCCGGCATCTCCTTCGACCTGGCTTACCTGCGGCGCATCGGCGACCAGAATAAAGAACTGGTGGAGCGTTACGAAGATATGGCCAAGAACGGGCAGGTGATGGAGCTGAAGCAGTATGCCAGCAAGCAGGTGCCACTGCTCCAGCAGCACCAGCAGGTGCTGGAAAGGCTGCAGGACTCATTAGATGACCTATAAAAGTATAAAACCCCGCCGCCAAGATATGGCGGCGGGGTTTTATACTTTTATACTACTTGCTGATGCAGTATAACGCCTAGCTTTTTGGCGCTTCCTCCCCGTTCTCGCGGTAGTGGCTGGTAGCCAGCTCCTCTTTCAGGAACTTGGAAGTATAACCCTCCTTCGCTTTGGCTACTTGTTCCGGCGTGCCGGAGGCCACTATGGTTCCGCCTTTCTCACCGCCCTCCGGGCCGATATCGATGATCCAGTCGGCTATTTTTATCAGGTCCAGGTTGTGCTCGATGATGAGGACAGTATTGCCTTTGTCGGTTAGCTTGTGCAGCACGTCGCTCAGGTGCTCGATGTCCTGGAAGTGAAGGCCGGTAGTTGGCTCGTCCAGGATGTAGAGCGTTTGGCCGGTATCTTTCTTGGATAGCTCCGTGGCCAGCTTCACGCGCTGCGCCTCGCCGCCCGACAGGGTAGTCGCCTGCTGGCCTAAGGTAATGTAGCCCAGGCCCACATCGTTCAGCGTCTGTATCTTGCGGAGGATGCGCGGCTGGCTTTCGAAAAAGTCAACGGCCTGCTCAACGGTCATGTCCAGTACGTCGGTTATACTTTTGCCCTTAAAGCGTACTTCCAGTGTTTCGCGGTTGTAGCGTTTGCCTTTGCATACTTCGCAGGGCACGTATACATCCGGCAGAAAGTTCATCTCAATGGTACGCATGCCGGCTCCCTCGCAGGCCTCGCAACGGCCGCCTTTTACGTTAAACGAGAAGCGGCCCGGCGTATACCCCCTGATCTTGGCCTCCGGCAGCTGTGCAAACAGCGTGCGAATATCAGTGAACACGCCGGTATAGGTGGCAGGGTTAGAGCGCGGCGTACGGCCAATCGGCGACTGGTCCACCTCGATGACCTTGTCCAGGTGCTCGAGGCCCTCTATGCTTTTGTAGGGCAGCGGCTCCCGTTTCGCCCTAAAGAAGTGCGTGTTAAGTATAGGGTACAGCGTGTCGTGTATCAGCGAGGACTTCCCACTGCCCGAAACCCCGGTTACACATATCATTTTGCCCAAGGGCAGCTCCAGCGTCACGTTCTTCAGGTTGTTGCCGGTAGCGCCTTTCAGTTTAAGCATTTGGCCATTACCTTCGCGTTTTTTACGGGGCACTTGTATGCCTCTGCGGTTGCTCAGGAAGTCGGCCGTAAGGGTGCCGGCGTTCATCATCTGCTGGGGCGTGCCGGCCGTTACCACCTGCCCGCCGTGTATGCCTGCGCCCGGTCCGATGTCGACCACGTAATCCGACTGCAGGATCATGTCCTTGTCGTGCTCCACTACAATGATGGAGTTGCCCAGGTCGCGGAGGTCTTGCAGGGCTTTTATCAGGCGCTCATTGTCGCGCTGGTGCAGGCCTATACTGGGTTCATCCATAATGTAGAGCACACCCACCAGCTGCGTGCCGATCTGCGTGGCCAGGCGGATGCGCTGGCTCTCGCCCCCCGACAGCGTTTTTACCGGGCGGTGCAGGCTCAGGTAATCCAGGCCCACGTCCAGCAAAAAGCCGATGCGCTTGCGGATCTCTTTCAGGAGTTCTTTGGCGATGACGTTCTGGCGCTCGCTCAGCCTGTCTTCCAGGCCATTAAACCAGGCAGCCAGCTTGGTAATATCTAAAACGGATAATTCGCCAATGTTCTTACCATCAATCTTAAAGTGAAGCGATTCCTTTTTGAGCCTGTGGCCGTTGCACTCGGGGCAGGTGTTGGTCTGCGTAAAGTCCTCTACCCAGCTTCGGATGTTATCGGAATCGGACTCCATCTGGTTTTTGAGGAAGTTGATGATGCCCTCAAACTCCACCGTGTAGTTGCCTTTCTTGGTGTTCACTTCCAGGTCCTCCTCCAGGCCATAGAGCAGCACCTGCAGCACCTCCTCCGGCAAATCCTTTATCGGCGTAGCCACCGACACCTTAAAGTGCTTGAACAGGGCCTCGATCTGCTTAAAGATCCAGATGTCGCGGTACTCACCCAGCGGGGCAATGCCTCCGCGGCGGATGCTTAGATCTTTGTCCGGAATAACGGATTCTTCGGTGATCTCCTGTATCTCGCCCAAACCGTTACAAACCGGGCAGGCGCCGTAAGGCGAGTTAAACGAGAAGGAATTCGGTGCAGGGTCGTCGTAGGCAATGCCGGTGGCCGGATCCATGAGGTGGCGTGAGAAGAAGTGCGTCTTGTCGGCATCGGCGTCAAGTATAAGAATAGTGCCTTTGCCATGCGTCAGGGCGTTCTGTACCGAGCTCGATAGGCGGAAACGGTCCTCCTCCTTCACCACGATCTTGTCGATCACGATCTCGATGTCGTGGATCTTGTAGCGGTCTACCTGCATTTTCGGCGTTATCTCCAGCAGTTCACCATCCACGCGGGCACGGATAAAGCCCATCTTCCGGATCTGCTGGAAAAGCTCGCGGTAATGGCCCTTACGCCCCTTTACCACCGGCGCCAGCACCACAATGCGCTTGCCATCGAAGTGCTCCAGGATGTGGCTCACGATCTGGTCATCGCTCTGGCGTACCATTTTATCGCCGGTTACATAGCTGAACGCCTCTGCGGTACGCGCCCAGAGCAAACGCATAAAGTCATAGATCTCGGTGATGGTGCCTACGGTGGAGCGCGGGTTGCGGCTCGTGGTTTTCTGCTCGATAGAGATCACCGGCGAGAGCCCCTCGATCTTATCCACGTTCGGGCGCTCCAGGCCACCCATAAACGAGCGGGCGTAGGCCGAGAAGGTTTCCATGTAACGGCGCTGCCCTTCGGCGTAGATCGTATCGAAAGCCAGCGAAGACTTACCCGAGCCGCTGATGCCGGTAAACACCACCAGCTTGTAGCGTGGCAGCTTTATGGAAATGTTCTTGAGGTTATGTTCGCGGGCACCATATACTTCGATCTGCTGCGCTTCCCCGTTCTGAGGGAAAGCAGTGGCGGTGCCGGTTGTAGTTTCTTGCGCTTGGTTAAAAGCCATTCAGGAATGCTTGATTTTAAATAGCAAAGGTACAAAATTATCAGCGCTTTACCGTTGCGAAGCACCAACCTATCTTAACAGAAATAAGCAGGAATAGGTTTAGGCCCAGGCTATACTTTAGTCGGTGTTGCCATAGCGGGAGGCCTCCTTCTCATGCAGCTCGGCATGCAGGTGGCTGGTGTGGGCGTAGTCCTGGCGCTGCCGGCGGATGAGCTTTTGCTTTTGCAGGTACCTGTAGAAGCTATAAAGGGCCAGCGCCACCCCAGCGGGCAGCAACATGATCCCGATAGCCACCAGGTATACATGCTGGGAGAGTTTGATAGCAGCAAAGCCGCCTCCGATAAGGGCGATAGCGGTGCGCAGGTAGGCCATCAGGGTACGCTCGTTGGCAAAGATGGTGCGCTGAAGGGCCATTTGGTCGCGTACCTCTGCGTTTTTCCTCTCCTGGTGCTTCAGCTTTTTCTTCAGCTTCTTTATCTCCTCCTGCTCCGAAGTCGACATAGTTTAGTTTTTTGCAAAGTATACGGAGATGGCAGGACAGGGTATGAGAGGCGGCTACGGCAGGCTGTCTGCACCATCCTCTCTATACTTGCTGGTGTGGACCCGCTCGTGCTCGTGACTGGTAGGGGAGTAGTCCTGGTGGTGCCCCTCAATAAGTTTTTGCTTGTGCCTGAACCTGATAAAACTATAAATCGCCAGGATAATACCGATAGGGATAAGGATAATGCCGATGATTTCGAGGTACAGATCATCTGAGAACTTTATCGCGGCAAAGCCACCGATAGAAACTGTCATGGCGGTGCGCAGGTAGGCCATCAGGGTGCGCTCGTTAGCGAAAATGGTGCGTTGTGTTGCCATCTGGTCGCGTACTTCCGCATTCTTCTTCTCCTGTACCTTTAGCTTCTTTTTCAGCTTCTTAATCTTCTCTTTATCAGGGCTCAGCATGTTTTTATATACGAGTGCAGCCTGTGGGGTGTGTTGGTTGGGGTTGGAAAATTATGTGGGAGGACGTATTCGGCGTCCGTTGATAAACTATTTGCTTAGGCAAGGGGATACGACACTGCAAGAAAGTATAGCTTGTTTGTTGCAGTAACAGGGGACCTACCTGGTAAGCCTGGCGGAGTAATCTTGGAGCCATTAGGTGCGGGAGAAGCACAGTGCAACAGAGAAGGATGATCTAAACCGCACGCACTAAACGCGAGAAGCCCGATGCGTTTGCAGCGGGCTTCTCTGTAAGTATAAGTATGGTTTCCTTAAAAGTTCGGAGACAGCAGGTACTTGCTGTAGAAGTCGTCGATGATCTTCACGGCCTCCGAGGGGTCGTCCACGATGTGCACCAGGTCCAGGTCTTCTGGACTGATGTTGCTTTCCATCTTCAGCATCACGTTTTCGACCCACTCCATTAAACCGCCCCAGTATTCGCGGCCCACCAGCACAATCGGGAAGGCGCCGATCTTCTTCGTTTGGATGAGCGTGATCGCCTCAAACAGTTCGTCCAGCGTACCAAAGCCGCCCGGCAACACCACAAAGCCCTGCGCATACTTCACGAACATCACCTTGCGCACAAAAAAGTAGTCGAAGTTGATGAGCTTATCAGAGTCGATGTAGATGTTGTTGAACTGCTCGAACGGCAGGTGGATGTTCAGGCCCACTGACTTGCCGCCCTCGGAGTGCGCGCCTTTGTTGCCGGCCTCCATAATGCCCGGGCCGCCGCCCGTAATCACCCCATAGCCGTGGCGCACCAGCTTGGCGGCAATCTCCTCGGCCATGATATAATACTTATTGTCTGGCTTGGTGCGGGCTGATCCGAATACGGACACACACGGTCCGATCTTGGCCAGCTTCTCGAAGCCATCCACAAACTCGGCCATCACTTTAAATATCTGCCAGGAGTCTGCAATCTTGATCTCGTTCCAATCCTTATCTACAAAGGCTGTGCGGATTTTAATGTCCTCAGCAGAGGCTGGAGCCGCGGTAGACTGGCCACTTTCGCGCAGGTCTGTTACCGACCTTGCTTTATTCTCGTTAACATCCGGTTTCAGAATCGTTTGGCCGCTGCCAGAGTGCAGTGCCTCGTCATTCAGTTTGGTTTTGCTCGTTTTTCTAAGCTTTGTCATAATTCTTTCTCGTCTTCTTCTGCGGAGGCTTTCGCCTGCTGTGCCCACAGGCTGGGGCACGCTTCATCACATAATTATAAAATCAAGCCTGGCCCGCTGCCCCTGTGCAGGAGGGGAGCATCAGCGCCAAACGTGTAAAGGTATCTTTATTTCGACCGGATTGCTATTACAGGGTCTAGGTTTGAGGCCAGCACAGCCGGTATGATGCCCGAAAGCATGCCGATAACGGCCGATACGCCGAGGCCAAGTATAATGTTGCCTACCGAGAGCGTGACCTTCATCATATCCTGGGGGATGAGCGTGAGCAGGAACACCAGCATAATGCCTATTCCGCCGCCCAGAAGGCTCAGGAACACAGCCTCGAAGAGGAACTGGAAAAGTATAAAAAAGTTTTTGGCGCCCAGTGCTTTTTGGATGCCGATGATGTTGGTGCGCTCCTTTACCGATACAAACATGATGTTGGCAATGCCAAAGCCCCCCACAAGTATGGAAAACCCGCCGATGACCCATCCCGCCAGGCCCACGACACTGAAGAAACCGCCGATGGCCTCCTGTATCATCTCCGGCCGGTTCATGGCAAAGCTATCCTCATCGCGGGGGCGCAGGCCCCGTATGTTGCGCATGATGCCGCGCGCTTCATACTCCAGCTCCAGCAGGCCCGGGTCGTTGTCGCGGCCTTTCAGGGCAATGGTGGACCCCAGGCCGTTTGGCCCCACATCATACATCTTGGAGAAGGTGCTGTAGGGCACCATGCCCATCTGGTCCATGTTCGGCATCCCGAAGATGTTCTCTCCCTGCTTTTCGATTACCCCGATCACGGAGAACTTCTGCCCGGACACCTTCAGCGTCTGCCCGATCGGGCTGCCGAAGGGGAAGAGCGTGGTGGCGATCTCGTCGCCGATGATGATCACGTTGCGGGCGGCCTCCGCCTCCTGCGGGGTAAAGTAACGGCCGTCTACAATCGGCACTTCGCTTACGCTGGGATAGTCGTAGGAGATGCCCATCAGGTTTCCGTTGGAGTAGCTGTTGTTGCCCTGCTTAAAGGTATTGCCGCCCTTACTAGAGGATATGGCTACGCCGCTGCTGGTGGTGATGCGGCGCTCCAGCAGGCGAAACTCCCGCTCCGTGGGCTCCGGCCGCTGAAAGTACTTCCACCACGGATAGCTGCCCCCGGTAGACCAGGGCCACTTCTCCACATAGATTACCTTATCGCCGATAAAACTCATGCTGTCGCGCACATTGCGCTCCAGGGAGTCCACCAGCGTGAACACGGAGATGATGGCAAAGATACCGATGGTAACCCCCAGCAGCGACAGGATCGTGCGCAGGAGGTTGGCGCGCAAGGCCTGCCACGCAAAGCGGAAGCTTTCTGCTATCAGGCGGAGGTAGATCATAGTGTTCTTCTTAGATTGGGTAAAACAGTAGCAAGTAATTTTCTTAAAAGTAAGAATAATTCAGGCAAACTGAGTAAATTTGCGGTTCGATTTTTTGTTTTTTAGTTAGCGGTTGATTATGAACCTCAGCAGGAGGCGCTGCTGTTGTGTAACCGGAGATACCCCACAAGTATAAGAACCAAATACCGTAATATTTGCTATATGAAATTATCCGAATTTAAATTTGAGCTTCCTGAAAGCTACCTTGCCACCCACCCTTCCGAAAACCGAGACGAGTCCCGCATGATGGTGATCCACCGCGACACCGGCAAAATCGAGCACCGCGTTTTTAAAGACATCCTGGAGTATTTTGACGAGGGTGACGTGATGGTGGTGAATGACACCAAGGTGTTTCCGGCGCGCCTGTACGGCAACAAGGAGAAAACAGGGGCTAAGATCGAAGTATTCCTGCTGCGCGAACTCAACAAAGACATCCACCTGTGGGATGTGCTGGTAGACCCGGCCCGCAAGATCCGCGTAGGCAACAAGCTCTACTTCGGCGACAGCGACCTGGTGGCCGAGGTAATTGATAATACCACGTCCCGCGGCCGTACCATCAAGTTCCTGTTCGACGGCCCGGACGAGGAGTTCTACAAAACCATTAACGATCTGGGCGAAACACCGCTTCCGAAGTATATCAAGCGTGAGGCGGAGCCTGAGGACCGTGAGCGCTACCAGACCGTATATGCCAAGAACGTAGGTGCCGTGGCTGCCCCAACCGCAGGCCTGCACTTCACTAAAGAGGTGATGAAGCGCCTGGAGATCAAAGGTGTGGACGTGGAGCCGATCACGCTGCATGTAGGACTGGGTACTTTCCGTCCGGTGGATGTGGAAGACCTGACCAAGCACAAGATGGACTCTGAGAACTTTATGGTGCCTGCCACCACCGCCGAGCGCGTAAACAAGGCGCTGGACAGCAAGAAGCGCGTTTGCGCCATCGGAACTACCACCATGCGTGCCCTGGAGTCCTCGGTATCGGCCAACAGCCGCCTGAAAGCCAACGAAGGCTGGACAGACCGTTTCATCTTCCCTCCCTACGATTTTAAGATCGCCAACAGCCTGCTTACCAACTTTCATATGCCGGAAAGCACCCTATTGATGATGGCAGCTGCTTTCGGCGGGTATGACCTGGTGATGAAGGCGTACGAGGAGGCTATAAAGGAGAACTACCGCTTCTTCAGCTACGGCGACGTGATGCTGATCCTGTAAGTATAAATTGATTGCAAAAGTATAAAGTATAAAGCCCCGGCCTGCAAAGCCGGGGCTTTATACTTTATATCAAGATGCTTAGAGATTTGAAACGTTTTTCGTATTTCATCTCTACAACTCCTAAACTCTCTAACTCCCAAACTCAAAACAACTCTTTAACTTTGCCCTATGGCACAAACCCCGGAATACGCGATTATAGTGGCTGGCGGCAGCGGCAGCCGCATGCAGCACGACCTGCCGAAGCAGTTTATCCAGGTAGCCGGTAAGCCAATCCTGATGCACACGATAGAACGCTTCTACAAGTATAATCCTGCCGTTAGGATAGTTGTGGTGCTGCCGCAGGAGCAACTCAACACCTGGCGCAGCCTCTGCCAGAAGCACGACTTCAGGCTGTTCCACATGACGGTGCCGGGCGGCGCCACGCGTTTCGGCTCGGTAAAAAACGGGCTGGACGCGGTGATGGGAGACGGTCTGGTGGCAGTGCATGATGGCGTGCGCCCTTTTGTGGAGGTAGAGACGATACAAAAGGCTTACGAGGCCGCTGCAAAGTATGGGAGCGCTGTGGTAGCCGTGCCGCCCAAAGACTCTATCCGGGAGCTGACGGAGGAGGGAAGCCATGCCGTGCCGCGCGCAAAGTATAAACTGGTGCAGACGCCGCAGGTTTTCCAGGCAAGTATACTTCGTAAGGCCTATGAGCAGCCGGAGCAGGAGCATTTTACGGACGATGCCTCCGTGGTGGAAAGTACAGGTGAAAGTATAACTTTAGTGGAAGGCAGCTACCGCAACATCAAAATCACCACGCCCGAGGACCTTATACTTGCCGAGGCTTTTGCAAAGCAGGGTTAGGGAGTAAAGGTATAGGCCAGGCTGCTGCTGGCTTCCGGAACAGCCGGTTTAGCATACTATATCCGGCCCTCCTTGGCTAAGGAGGGGATTTACACTTACTGCTTCTTCTGCCATCATACCAGCTATAGCCGTTCTTCTCTTTGGTCATCCTGAAAGGATCCTGGTGGAAAGGAGATGAAGCTGCGGCTACAAAGTATAAATTGCATCGTCGCTGGTATAGCACGGTCAGGTCGAGACCTGTCCCTACACAAGTATAAACCCACCCCCGGCCCCTCCGAGGAGGGGAATTTGTTCCGGCTCATGCTGTCGTAAACGTACTAAGCCGCGTTCTGCAGTACTGGTCCAACCACCCCTGCCCCTCCTTGTCTAAGGAGGGGAGCTTTGTTTCTGCTCCGTCAGCCATGGCTATCGAGCTGATATCCAGTCCTTGGGTTGAGCGCCTTGTAGATTTCCGGTTTCGCTTCAGCGAAATTGCGGAGACCGCAGGTCAAGCAAAGGAAATGTACACCGCGCGATGCCCGAGGACGAGGCCTCCCGGGCTTGAGAGCAGAAAGTATACTATGGAACGAGCTGGTTGTAAAGCCGTGGATGAATGGCAGCTAGCAAGTATAGCTTGACCCCTGTCGCAAAAAGAGGCGGCTAAAAGAGGCACAAGCGGACGCTGGCGCCAGGGAAGTATAGCAGCAAGTATAAACTGAAGTATAAAAGTATAGCCTAAGTATAAGTATGGTTTTTCAAGCCAGTCGGGTTACAAACCCGACATCATAGTAGGCACGGGTTGCAAACCCGCGCCAGCGATAGGTATGAAGTATAAACCAGCAAGTATAAAAGTACAGCTCAAGTATAAAGTATGGCTTTGCAAGCCAGTAGAGTTGCAAACCTGACACCATAAGTAGGACCAAGTCTGGAGACTTGCGCCAGAGAGCGGGAAGTATAAAGTATAGCAGGTGTAAAAGTATAACTCAAGTATAACTGCCCAGGCCGATAGGCTCCTACACCACCGGCTGCCGCCCCGCCTCCAGAAAAGCCTGGTTTTCCTGCACTGTCTCCGGCGTGATCGGCTCCAGCCTAGGGTTAGGTTTGGAGAGGTTGAGCAGGAAGCCCTGCATGTTGGTGAGGTTCTGCAGGTCGTGGGTGATGCAGAGGATGGTTTTGCGCCGCTCGTCTACCCAGTTCTGCAGCAGTCCGAACACCTGGTGCTTATAGTATACATCCAGCTGCTGCGTGGGCTCATCCAGCAGGTTAATGCCGGCATCCTGCAGCATGAGTTGCCCCAGCCACACCAGCTGCTGCTCGCCGCCGGAGAGGGTGGTAAAATCATGGTCTATCAGGTGGGAGAGTTGCAGCTGCGCCAGCACCTGGGCGGCCAACGCATAGTCTTCCGAAGTATAGTTCTCAAAAAAGCGCTTCTTGCGGAACAGGCCCATCACCACCAGGTCGTGTACTTTAATAGGAAAGTTAACGGCGTTTTTCTGGGGAAGATACGCCAGCAGGCCCTTGCCCGACGGGTTGGAGAGGTGGCGCAGGTCTTGGTTTTGCACCAGCAGCTGCCCCTGGTAGGCTATCTTGCCCTGGAAGGCACGGAAGAGCGTGGTCTTGCCGGCGCCATTATGGCCGATGATGGTAACAAAGGCAGGGGAGGGTACAGAAAAAGAAAGGTTGCGGATCAGCACACGTTGGCCATAACCCGCAACCAGATTTTTTGCTTCGACGATGTTTTGCAATGAGTAATGATGAATGACTAATGAATATTTACCTCAGGGACAATTACTCATTATTCATTAGTAATTACTAATTATTAATACTCGTCCTCGTTAAACATGAAATCCTCTTTGGTAGGATAGTCAGGCCAGATTTCTTCGATGTTCTCGTAAGGCTGTCCGTCATCCTCCAGGGCCTGCAGGTTCTCTACAACCTCCATCGGGGCACCAGAGCGGATGGAAAAGTCGATCAGCTCATCTTTTGTGGCTGGCCAGGGTGCATCCTCCAGGTATGAAGCTAATTCAAGTGTCCAGTACATAGTATTTTCTCCTTTAACTTATTGGCGTTTGTGAATTGTTCGCAAAAGTATAAATAAAAACAAGAACAAAAATTTTAGCGAAAAATTTATTGCTTTTTTGTATGTTTTTAACAACACAACGCAAATAAAACACAAATGTTCAAAAAGTGAGGAATAAATTTAAGGCGCGGCTGTTGCCTAATAACACAGGCCGTATACAGGGTGGCAGGGGCAATCGCACAAAAGACAAAAAGCGCCTGTTGCCACCGCAGCAGGCGCTTTTTGGAAGTATAACTTTCGGAGCCGTGGCTTAGCGTGATATGGCGCTCAGCTGGCTCTGGAACATCTCGATCAGGGCGGTTTTGGTGCCGATCTTGCGGTTGAAGTTACGGATCTTTCCCTTCAGCATGTTGCGGAAAGCCTCGTTGCTAGGGGAGTCGTTCAGCTTGTCCAGGTTCGTCTCCAGCACTTCCAGCTCGCTTTTATCTGATTTGATGAAGTCCCGGAGGGCGTTGATGCGGGCCAGCAGGCCATCAGTCTCCGAATACTCCTCGTTGCTGGCCTGCTGGCGCTTGCGGATGTAGTGCTCCAGGCTGCTCATCTCGAACACGCGGTCGCAGGCCTTGATGAAGCGCTCCCAGATAGCGTCCGATACGTCGGGGCGCACCGGGCCAACCTTTTTCCACTCGGCCTGCAGCTCCTTGGCGCGCTTCACGGCCTCGTTCAGGCTCATGTCCTGCAACAGCTGCTCGGCCTCCACGGCCAACTCCTGCTTGCGCTCGAAGTTCTGCTCGTAAAACTGGTCCCTGGAGGCGTTTTTCTCCTTCTGTATCTTGCGCTTCAGGCGCTCAAAAAAGTGGTTGTGCGCCTTCCTGAAGTTGTTCCAGAGGTTGGTCATGGTCTTGCGCGGCAGGTTGCCGCCCACCTCTTTCCACTCGTTCTGCAGTTGCTTCAGCTTAGCGGTCGTCTCCTCCCACTCCTCCGAGTTTGCCAGATGGTATGATTGGTTGATCAGGTCTCTGTATCGTTCGTAAGCGCGGTTCTGCATGCGCTTCTTATCCTCGAAGAAGTTCTTCTTGCGCTCAAAGAAGTTCTCCACGGCATTGCGGAAACGCTCCTCTATCTCGTCGGTCAGCTCTTTCTCCACCGGACCGGTCTTGATCCAGGCCGTGCGCAGGTCTTTGAGCTTCTCGGTCGCCTCTTTCCAGTCAATGCTTTCGCTATGGGCCTCCGCCTCCTGTATCAGGCTAACCTTAATACTCAGGTTCTTCTCGCGGTTCTGCTTGATGGTCTCGTTTATCTCCTCTTCAGCCGTGGTCAGGGTATGGTAGATCTGCTCGAAATCGCCGAGGGCATCGTAGCTGCCCACCTGCTCTTTCATGTGCAGCACTTTCATCAGGAAAGAGCCTTTGTTGTCGGAGGCTTCGATGCGTTGCAGCAGGTTATTCACCTTGTCGCGGAACATCTCGAAACGCTTGGCAAAATACACCAGCGAGTCGTCCTCAGACTCTTTCACTTCGCCTACCTGCCGTGCAGGGTAGTTCATAAAGGGCTTAAGCCATACTTGCTGGTCCTGGGTAAAACCAAACTTCTTGGCTTCTTCCAATAGGTTGTTGTGTTCCATTTTACTGGATTGGGTTTTGCGTCGTACGTAATTATTGGGTTAAGGCATCAGAGGTAAACTAATCCTTGCATACGCAGGCTTGCCTGACGCGTTTGCCACAGCCGGGCATAAACCGGGCATGTGCCTGAAGGCGTGCTGGTGCAAAATCAGTAAATGCATACCTTACCCATACAGTTTCTACAAGTTTAATGATTTCAAAGCACTTTTGTGAAGTGCAAAGACATGAATTTTTGCGATCTTTGTAAATCCTTACGTTAATAATAATCAGGCGGATAGGTTGCCTGCGCGGCGGCGGCGCAGCCGGCAGTCGAATTGCCCGTCTCATTATTTAAAAGTATATTGGCAAAACACCATTTAGAGATAGCATGAGCAACGAAACCATTATTTTTTCGATGGCCGGGGTGAGCAAGATCTACCCCCCAAAGAAACAAGTACTTAAAAATATTTACCTCTCGTTCTTCTACGGAGCCAAGATCGGTGTGCTGGGCCTCAACGGCTCGGGTAAATCCAGCTTGCTGAAGATCATCGCGGGCGTGGACAAGGAGATACAGGGCGAGGTGGTGTGGTCTCCGGGCTACACGGTGGGCTACCTGGAGCAGGAGCCGCAGCTGGACCCGACCAAAACTGTGCGCCAGGTGGTAGAGGAAGGCGTGAGCGAGGTGGTGGCCTTGTTGAAGGAGTTCGACGAGATCAACATGAAGTTCGCTGAGGAAATGACCGACGATGAGATGAACAAGCTCATCGAGCGGCAGGGCGTGGTGCAGGAAAAACTCGACCACCACAATGCCTGGGAGCTGGACAACCGCCTGGAGCGTGCCATGGATGCCCTGCGCACCCCGCCGGAGGATGCTCTGATCGGCAACCTGTCGGGTGGCGAGAAGCGCCGCGTGGCCCTGTGCCGCCTGTTGCTGCAGGAGCCGGATGTGCTGCTTTTGGACGAGCCGACCAACCACCTCGACGCCGAGTCGGTGGACTGGCTGGAGCAGCACCTGAAGCAGTATAAAGGCACCGTGATCGCCGTTACCCACGACCGCTACTTCCTCGACAACGTGGCCGGCTGGATTCTGGAGCTGGACCGCGGCGAGGGCATTCCGTGGAAGGGCAACTACAGCAGCTGGCTGGAGCAGAAATCTACCAGGCTGGCGGCAGAGGAGAAGACCGAGAGCAAGCGCCAGAAAACCCTGCAGCGCGAGCTGGAGTGGGTGAAGATGGCCCCGAAAGCCCGCCACGCCAAGTCGAAGGCCCGTATCAGCCAGTATGATAAACTGGCCAGCGAAGAGGCCAGCAAGAAAGAAGAAAAGCTGGAACTGTTTATACCGGACGGCCCGCGTTTGGGTAGCCAGGTAGTAGAGGTAAACCATGTAAGCAAAGCCTACGGCGATAAACTCCTTTTTGAGGATCTGAACTTTGCCCTGCCGCAGGGGGGCATTGTGGGCATCATCGGGCCGAACGGTGCTGGTAAAACGACCTTATTTAAGCTGATAACAGGCCAGGAGAAGCCGGATGCCGGTGAGTTTATCGTTGGTTCTACGGTGCAGATTTCGTACGTGGACCAGGAGCACGCCAACCTGGATCCAAACAAATCAGTGTTTGAGGTGATCTCGGGCGGCACAGAGCACATGATGATGGCGGGGCGCCAGGTGGTGTCGCGCGCCTACGTGAGCAAGTTCAACTTCTCGGGCGGCGACCAGGAGAAGAAGGTGGATAAGCTGTCGGGTGGGGAACGCAACCGCGTGCACCTGGCCATGACGCTGAAAGAGGGCGGAAACCTGCTGCTGCTCGACGAACCGACCAACGACCTGGATGTGAACGCGATCCGGGCGCTGGAAGACGCGCTGGAGAATTTTGCGGGTTGTGCCGTGATCATCTCCCACGACCGCTGGTTCCTGGACAGAATTTGTACGCACATCCTGGCCTTTGAGGGCGACTCGCAGGTATACTGGTTTGAGGGCAACTACACCGAGTACGAGGAGAACAAGAAGAAGCGCATGGGCGATGTGGAGCCGAAGCGCATCCGTTATAAGAAGCTGGTGTAGCCCCCAACGTATAAACAGCTTTGTTAATTAAAAGCCCCCGCTGCCACTACGGCAGCGGGGGCTTTTTTTATCCCTCTCCAGGCGTGTAACTGGTTGATGAGGTGATTATTAAGTAGCCTTTCTGATTTTTTTTCTCAAATTTTTTTGTTGCACTCTTATACTTTAGGATGCCGTTTAAGCATGCTGCTGATACTAAGTAAGTTGTAATATTCTGGGCAGGGGTGCTTCGGGTAAAGTATAATCCAACAGAAATAACATACAATAATTTGTATATAATAATTAAATGATATTTATTTGCATCGTCTTCCTGAAAGAATTGCAGTATACTTTTAAGGAACAGGATTTAGTATTTACATCTCACTATAAATAAAAACTAAAACTTAAAACTATTCTAAAGTCATGAAAAAAAATGTACTGAATGATTCTCTGGTAAACGTGATTGTAGCTACTTATTTTATTGTTGGCAGTATAATCAGCCATATGCTGGTAATGGCCTAGTTTACCAACAGTACCATATAAGAGGGGGCTGCGCTGTAAGGGCGCAGCCCCCTCTCTTTTATCGGGAACCCGGAGAAGAAGGATCAGGCTAAAAATGATTAAGTTTGCCTGAAACCTGCCAGGTGCACTGCGGCAGGAGAGCTATTATCTTTGGAACGCATGATACGGTACCTCCGCCACGAGCAGATAGACAAAACCAAGTGGGACGCCTGCATTACGGCCTCTGCCGATAACATGGTGTATGCGCTGTCGTGGTTTCTGGACGTGGTGGCGCCGGGGTGGCAGGCCTTTATAGAGGAGCAGGAGGGGGCATACGTAACGGTAATGCCGCTGCCGGGGACGCTTAAAATGAGTTTCCCGTACCTGAGCCAGCCTTACCACACGCACCAGCTGGGCGTATTTACCACGGCCCGCAGCCGTGAGGGCGTGCGGGAGCAGATGCTGGAGCTAACCATTAAACGTTATAAGTTCATCCACAGCTACCGCTTTAACAGGAGCGACACAGCTTGCCTGGAGCAGCTGCAGGACAAGTATGAACTGGTTGGTCGCTATACCCGCTACCTGAAGCTCGACAAGCCTTACCCGGAGCTCTACAAAGCCTACACCCGCGACCGCAAAATGAACCTGAAGCGGGCCCGGCGCGCCAACCTGCGCATGTTCGAGAGCGACGACATCGAGCCGCTGATCCAGCACTTTAAAAAGCACATCGAGCACAAGGTGGTGGGGGGCGTGTCGGAGCATACGTACCAGCTGCTGCGCGATTTGTACCAGGTGATGAAGGAGCGGGGTGTGGCGCAGCTGATCTATACGACCGCCGGCGGCGAGGTGAATGCCGGCTGCCTGTTCTTTAAGTATAACAACGTCATCAGCTATGCCTTTAACTCCGCCGACAGCGAGGGGCGGGTGGCCAACGGCCGTACCCTGGTACTCGACGAGGTGATCCGGCAGCACGCGGGCACAGATTATACGTTGGACTTCGAGAGCCCGATGATTGAGCAGATCGAGCACTTCTACGCCAGCTTCGGTGCGCACCGGGTAAAGTACTTCGCGCTGCGCCACAACGCGCTGCCGCTCTACGTGAAGATCATCCGCAACATCCGCATGAAAGTATACCGTACCTTCTTTGCCTCCGGCGTGGCCGAGGAAGTATAAACCCCGCACGCGTGCCGCAGTTACTCCAGCATAACGACATAAACAAAGCCGCCTGGGATGCCTGCATAGGGGCTTCCGGGCAGCGGCAGGTGTACGCGCTGTCGTGGTACCTGGATGTGGTGGCGCCGGGATGGCAGGCGGTGGTGGAACAGGAGCATGGCGTTTATACGTGCGTAATGCCGCTGCCCGTGCGCCGCAAGTATGGCATCTCCTACTTACAGCAGCCGCTATTCTGCCAGCAGCTGGGCATTTACGCGCGGCAGGAGCTACGGGCGGAGCAGGCAACGGCGTTTCTGGCCATTGTGCGGCAAAGCTTTAAGTATAGCCCGGGCTATGCTTTCTGCACCGGCAACACCAGCTCCCTCCAGAGTATAGCACAGCAGCAGGGGCTACAGCCAATCCATACGTTATACTTAGACCTGGGCAGGCCGTACGAGCAACTCTGGAAAGGCTATACCCGCGACCGCAAGTACAACCTCAACAAAGCCCGCCGCGAGCACCTGCGCCTCACCCGAGGCCACGACATCGAGCCGCTCATTCGGCTGTTCCGGCAAAACATCGCGCACAAAGTATACGGTGGCGTGGACGAGGCGGCCTACCGGATGCTGCGCGAGTTATACACAGTCTGTGTGGAAAAGGGAATAGCCGAGTTGATTTATACTTTGGATGAACAGGGAAGTATAACGGCGGGCGGCCTGTTCCTGTACTATGGCGGCTACATTACCTATATCTTTAACGCAGCGGACGTCAGCGGCAGGAAAAGCAATGGCCGCACCCTTATCCTCGACGATGTGATCCACCGCAACGCCAACACCAAACAGGTACTGGATTTTGAGAGCCCGATGATCGAAAGTATAGTCGGGTTTTACCGGAGCTTTGGGCCGGTGCCCGTGCCTTTTTATGAGTGGAAGTATAACCGGTTGCCGCTGCCCCTCCGGCTGTTAAAGCAGGTGCGGCAGCAGGTGCTGCTTAGCTTGCAGGCAGGCCAAAGGGCCGGCTAAAGGCTGCTGCAACTGCTGCACCAGCAAGTTTCCTCTAAAAGTACTCTGTTTATAGGGTTAACCCTTAGAAAATCAATATGTTGTAAGTTAACAATTGTGCGTAATCGGGCGTATACATACTAAAGGGATATTTATAACCTAGCTTTATTATGTGAAAAACTTTACCTCGATTGCCATGAAAAATATCTACAAAAACCAGGAATCCTTAGCTTACTTGATTATTGCTGCATATTTCGCCGTAGCCGGCACCATTGCCGTGTTAGTAAGCTATTAACCAAACGCACCTCTCAACGAAAAAGGCCGCACGCAAGTACGGCCTTTTATATTTCAGGCGGATTAAGACAAGACGGCTACTTTACCTTCTCAAAGACGAGTTCGCTGAAGTGGAAATCGGGGTTGTCTGCGTCGAGGCGCAGCTGGCTTATACTTCCGTCCTCGCCGGTGATGAAGCGCACGTTGGTTGGCGTGAGCAGGGCGAAATCTGTCTTCCAGTCGAGGTGAAAGATGTCGTGCTGCCAGAAATCGAGCGAGCCGTTGAGCGCCGGGGCCGGCTCCAGCTGCAGGTGCAGTTTGCCGTCTTTCAGGCTAACGGTGGCGTTGCCGTAAAGCTTGCTGTGGTAGGTGCCGGTGTAGTCTTTGAGGTCGCGGGTGGGCTTGCTCTTCTTGGCTTTCTTTTCTTTTGGCGCTTTGGCGGCTGCGGCTGCCTCCGCCTTTCGGGCTTCTGCGGCCCTGTCGAGGTAAAACCGGCTCCAGTCGCGGCCTTTCTCCACACCTAAAAGCTGATCCAGGGTATAGTTGCCGAGTGGCGTCATGATGCTGCTCATGCTGTTGGTCAGGATCACCACGCCCAGGTTCTCCTCCGGCACCAGCACCGTGCGGCTGTTCATGCCCTCGTGTCCGCCGCCGTGGTATACTTGCTTGCGGCCCTCGTAGTCTCCCACAAACCAGCCCAGGCCGGTTCCTACAAAGTGCGTAGAAGGCGTTATCTCCTCGGATTGTTTGCTTACCGGGAACGGGTTGTGCATCGTCCACATGTTGCGGCTGGACTCCTCGCTGAAGATTTCCTTGTTTTTATACTTGCCGCGGTTCAGCTGCAGGCGCATCCATTGGGCCTGCTGGGTTACGCTGGTAAAGATGCCGGCGGCCGGGTTCCAGTTGTCCCAGGCGGTGAGGGTGGTGGCCACGGGCTTTTGGTTTTCATCATTCCCATGCGGCGAGGCCACGTTCTGCACGCCCTTCAGGTCGTTCACCGAAGTATAGGAGCGGCTCATGCCCAGTGGCTGGAAGAATGTCTCTTGGATGTAGTTCTCCCAGGTTTTGCCGCTTACCTGCTCGATCACCTCCCCGGCTGTGATGAACATCAGGTTAGAGTAGCCATAGCCGTCGCGGAAGCCGTACACCGGCTCCAGGTAACGCATGCGCTCCACGATTTCGGGGCGGCTATAGGTGGTGTTATACCACAGCAAATCGCCGCTGAAAGTCTCAAAGCCCACGCGGTGGCTCAGCAGATCCTCTATCGTCAGGTTTTCGGTCACGAACGGATCATACAGTTGCAGGTAAGGCACGTACTTTTTTACTTTATCAGTCCACTTCAGCTTGCCTGCGTCTACCAGTGTGGCCAGTGCGGCGGCGGTATAGGCTTTGGAGTTGGAGGCGATGCCGAAAATGGTGTTAGCATCTACCTGGCCGCCCTTCTTATTGTCGAGCACCCCGTAGCCTTTGGCGAAGATCACGGAGTCGTTTTTGACGATGGCGATGGCCATGCCCGGCACATCCCAGTCTTTCAGGGCTTTCTGGTAATAGGCGTCGAGTTTCTGGAGGGTGGCGGCTGTGTTTTGCTGTGCCTGCGTTTGGGGCAGCACCAGCAGGGCCAAGCATAACAGTAGTAGGAGGCGCATGAGGCCAGCGCGTGAAGTATAGGTTCTGTTCATCAGAATAGGAGCAAGTTAATGCAGCAATATAGATAAAATTGCAGTGGCAATAAAGTTGCGGGGTAGGTGCTCTTGTCATTTAGAGAGTTCACGTTTTAAGTACATGGAAACTTCAGTGGAGGGAGGTTGATAAAGCAGGGTATCCGGTATTGATTATACTCTATACTTTCCCTGGCGCAAGTGTCCGCTTGTGCCTCGCGACTTGCGCTGCATTCTCCGCTGGCGCGGGCTTGCAGCCCGTGTCCTTTTTTTCGTTGGGTTTTCAACCCGACTGGGTCGCAGAGCCATACTTCATACTTGAGCTATACTTTCATAGCTGCGGCTATCTGCAACTGGAGCCACGCTATCCTTACTAGCTGCCGTTCATCCACGGCTTTACAACCTGCTCGTTTCATTTCCAACTTTGGTGCTCTCAAGCCCGAGAGGGCTCGTCCTTTGGCATCGCGCTGTCTACATTTCCTTTGCTCCTGACGTCGCAATGCCCTCAACGGGCACCGGAAATCTAGAAGGCGCTCAACCCAAGGACTGGGTATCAGTTCGATAGCCATCGCCTTTGCTATGCAACGTGAACCAAAGTCCCCCTTTGAAGGGGGCAGGGGGATGTAATCGTCTGCAGAAAAACTCCCTCCCCTGTTTTAGGGGAGGGTTGGGGTGGGGTGAATGCTCTCCTCCTCGCGGGGCGTGTGTGCCCCCTGCTCATACTCCTTTTTCTCCATCTCGAGCTGCTGTAGCTCCCTGGAGGAGAGGCTGGCGAGTTTACGGAGGTCGGGCTGGCCGGCGTCTACCCAGGCGGTGTACCAATAGCTGGCGATGGTATGGATGGCCAAACGCATCTGCCGCTCCACCTGCCCGTTCAGGCGCTTGCTGTAAGCTTCCGAAAAGGTACGGGAGTAGACGCGGGTGGTCAGGTTGTTACGCACCTCAAAGCCATACTTCTTCTCCTCGTCGAACTCCTGCGTTAGCTCCCGCTCAAAGTATAAAACCGAGTCGAGGGCGGTGTGGGCAGAGGCCACCAGATCCCAGGCCCTTAGCTGCGGCTGCTCGATGTAAGTGGCCTGGCCCACGAAGAAGTCGTAGTTATTCGAAAAGAGCTCGGGCAGGCGCGTCTCCCAGAAGGCGTGGATGCCGTGCTGGCCGGTGAGTTGCCCGTTATAGTTCTGGGTGGTGTGCAGCGGTACGCAGGCATCGGCAATATAATGGCCTAGCTCGGTGCTCAGGCGAAGAATGCGGTCTACATTACGCTCCTTAAAGGCCTGAGTGAGTTGGTACTTCATCCGGTTAATGTGCCAGGGCACAATGCCATAGGCCATGAGGGTGTCTTCAGTATACTTTTCCACAGCCTGTGGCCAGAAGCGGGGCATTTTGTACAGGGCGCTGTCGCCGTACACGTCCAGGTCGATGTAGTGGCGCGGGGCCTCGCCCTCCATGGCATAGCGGCGCTTGTCGGGGTTCACGGCATTTTCGGTGATGTAGCGAATGTGCTTTTTGTAAAACCGGATCATTTCGGGCGGCAGCGAGAACACGGCTAGGCGGTTAATGCGCTGGTGCGCAAAAAAGCCCCAGCTATAGCCGTTGAGCGGCAGCAACAGGGTGATTGCCAGAAGTATAAATTTATACTTGGTAGCCATACTGGCGGTGTACGTAAGCTCCTATGGTACTGGTTGTTTGCCCCGGGTAAGCTACCGTAAAAGTTGTATATTGTCTGGGGTATATAGTATATTCGATAGCCCGTTCCAATTTGTAGAGCCAACGGTAGTTAGCTGAACAAAATAACCTCTGTTATACACTAATTGGTTATTACTTGGAATTAAACACACATGGTTCATGGAAAAACAAAACCCTTTCTCAGTGTATGATTTCTTAGGCTACTTGATTCCTGGTTCAGTATTAATTTATTCTTTGCACATCATCAATCAGATAGAGAATCCAGATAGGCTTATATTCAAAGAATTAACAATAGTTGTTAATGATTTCCAATTTGAGAAGTTCTTTGTCTTGATTGTGTTTTCCTATATCCTTGGTCATTTTATTAGCTTTTTTTCATCTATTACTATAGAGCGTTATGCAAATTGGAAGTATAGCTTTCCTTCCAAGTACCTACTCGGCATGAACCATAAGGGGTATTGGAAAACAGCACGGAACTGGACTGACTATGGCTGGCGGATAGTGTTAGTAATAATTTTAGCTCCATGTGTTACCCTTGACTATTTTTTAGGTCCAAAGTTAGCCTTCAGCAGGTTCTACCAACAGTCTATGGACCCGTTTCTCCAGGACATAACAAAGAGTAAAATCAGAAAACTGATAAATCACATCAGCCCAGAACATTCAACAGATTTGGATGATGAAAAATTATCTCAGTACGATTTCCATAGAATTGTAACTCACTATTCTTATGAAACAAGTAGAAATCACCAATCAAGGATGAGTAATTATGTTGCTCTCTTCGGGTTTCTAAGAAATACATGTTTAATATTCAACGTGCTAACTATATATTCGATGGCTTACATGCTATTGAATGGAACAGATAATCTTATATTTCCTGTCATGTTTACTTTAGCAACATATTTGTCCTTTATGGCATTTATGAAGTTTTACAGAAGGTATTCATTAGAAGGATTTATGGTGCTGTTGATTAGTAATATAGAAAGAACTGTGCCTAACCACACCTAAACTTTAGCTACGGCATAGTTTAGGCCAGCACGTCGGGTGCAGTTATATTTCACCAAGATACTTCGGAAATGCTTGAAACGCTATCGGCAATAGTCTTCACAGTGCTAACTGGGATTGTCATGATTTTCCAGGGATGTTTAGCGGCTGGAGCACCATGGGGGGAGGCTTCTATGGGTGGAAAGTATCCAGGGAAATATCCACCCAAGATGCGGGTTGTTGCAATTGTTAACATGCTGGTATTAGGTTTCCTTGCCGTACTTGTTCTGTCTAAAGCGGACTTGTTGCTTCCGGAGTTAAAGCCAGTCTCAAATATTGGGATCTGGTTTGTGGTTGCGTTTCTTGTTTTAGGAACTGTTTTGAATACAATCACCCCCAGTAAAGTTGAGCGCATCTGGGCACCAGTTGCTTTAAGCCAACTGATCACCAGTATAATTGTAGCGATTAGCTAGCTCCTGAGACATAGGTCTTTGCACAACTGTGGGTTTAGAGCATAGGGAGGGCAGTGGTTGCCGCACGTGCTTCTGGTCTTAGTCTTCGGTGGCCAGGTATGCAGCGCCGGAATGTCCTGCGTTTCCTGTCCTAGACCGTAAACTGCCTCTACGCACATCTACAAGTAGCTGCTGCCTTGCCTGGTAAGAGCGTTAAGCACACACCATAGTGCGCAATCCTTAAGAAGAGATTTGCCGGGCACCCCGGGAAGCACAGAGGCCTTCATAAGAAAGCGGCTACTTAGCAACAGCAACATCGAAGAAGTGGATAAGTATCCCGTTCAGCACCGCCGTGCAGCCACTGCCCTTACCCTGCACACATCCAACTGGGGCAGCTATGGGCTTACCTGATTTTCGGGATCAGCGTTATATTTGTGCTTCTGGTTCCGTTTATACTTTAGTAGCCAGTAACCAATGTATGAAAGACGTGGAACAAGGGATGCTAAAGCAGCTTTTTGAGTTTAAGAAAACAGAGCGCAAGTGGCACCTGCCTGTTCTGGCCGGGCTGTGCGTGGGCATACCTGTACTGGCCGGCTACTACACGGGGAACCTGCAGGACGGCAAGCTGGCCTCCATGGCCGCACTGGTTATACTTTACATTCAGTCGCAGAGTATAGGCAGGCGGATGATCGTGCTCATGGCCAGTTCCTTTGGCATTATGCTCTCGTTTACCGTGGGCATAGTGTTCGGTTTCAACCCGGTGGTGGCGTCGGTGGTGCTGGGGCTGTATGCCTTTGCCGTGCACCTGGTGCTGTACTACCTCAAAATGGTGCGCCCGCCGGGCAACTTCTTTTTTATCATGATCGCGTCAGTGGCGATCTCGATGCCACACAACCTGGAAACGGTGCCGCACAACATCGGCCTTATTGGGGTCGGAACCATGATTTCCTGCTTCCTGGGGCTGGTGTACAGCCTGGTTACCTTACGGAAAACCCGCTCCGAGGACGAGGTGATAACAGTATCCAAAAACCAGTATGTCAACTTTGTGGAGTCGGTCACATTCGGGGCCTTTGTCGGGCTTTCGCTGCTCATCGGCTATCTGCTGGAGTTGGAGAAACCGTACTGGGTGCCCACCTCGTGTGCCGCCGTGATGCAGGGGGCCAGCGCCACGCATGTATGGCAGCGGAGCGCGCAGCGTATTCTGGGTACTTTCCTGGGCCTTATCCTGACGTGGTTTATACTTTTGCTCAAGCCCTCGCTGCTGGTTATCAGCATCAGCATCATCGTGCTGCAGACCATTGTGGAGTTTCTGGTGGTGCGCAACTACGCCATCGCTGTTATCTTCATTACCATCCTTACCATCTTCCTGGCCGAGAGCGGTACCGCGCTTACCGTTAACCCAAGCGAGCTGATCACGGCTCGCTTCTTCGACATCCTTACCGGCAGCATAGTAGGCGCTGTGGGCGGCTGGCTCCTGTACAACGAGCGGGTGCATTACCTAGCTACCCGGCAGATAAGAGCCACCAGGCTTTCGATGTCGAAGCGGAAGTAGGCCACTGGAGAAGTTATACTTGGCAGCCATACTTGAGGGGTACAGGTAAATGGTTGCTGCATTCCTTATACAGGAATACAGAACGATCAATTGAACGCTTTATAGAAATAGAGAGGCTTTAACAGAGCTTTAGTTATCGGAAGAATTCGCTCCCGGGCCTGGAATAAGGGTAGGTAGTGAAGCTATGGGCGGGGTGTTATATGTTCGCAAGTATATAGTATATTCGTTAGCCCGGTTACATTTATCCACCTACCGTTGGTTGGCTAAACGGAACAACTCCTTTTACACTATAGTTGTACAGCATTGCAATGAATCCAAAAGAATTAAAAGCTAATTCTGAAAGTATCATTAAAGGTTTTGGGTTAGAGGTTAATCCGGCTTTACCTTTAATTGAACATCTAGAGCAACTAAAACTCCGCAAAGCCTCAGATATTGCTAGGAGAATATTGGTTTTGGGCTATCTGTACGGCATTTCCTTTAAAGTCAAAAGAAGTAAAATAAAAGAAGACCTAAAAAGGTACGGGCTCTACAATGACCTGAGCCCCCAAGAAAAGAAAGTTCTCAACAGTCTTTTTTTATCTAAACAAGCCAGAACAGATGTAGATTGGCTAACCGAAGGCATTGAGGTGTTGGGGTGGGCAATAGGGCTTTGGGATGAATTCAGCCCGCTGGAACAATGCAATGAAGATAGGCAGGCTGATGTAGTCGCTCTGAAACAAGACCCTTCTGATTTCATAAATAATACTCGCTTGATTGAAGTAGAAAAGATCCTCCAGCAGGCTGACTTGATATACAGGCTACATTGGGTTGCCAAAAGAGCAAAAGTAGGTAGGCTGGGAGAGTACAGCAATGACATCTACACAGAGCGCCACAAAGCCATTAACTGGGTAATAGGCATAGAGGAATGTTGGGATGAAATTAGGACAGATACATAAAACATCGCAGTACAACACCAGCTATAATGCATAAACTCACCATAGCCAAACCGTTACAGAACCTAGATTATCAGTCACACAAAGGGAGGAACAGGCACTGCCCAAGTATAAATTTAATCAAAAAACCGGCTTGCCACACTGGATGTGGCAGGCCGGTTTTTTGATTAAACCCAACGTATGAGCCTAGCGCCTCTTGCTCATTTCCGGGAAGCGCATCTTGTAGTCAGCGTCCACTTCGCCTTTCGAAATCTTGGCTAGCTTGTTCTTGATCAGGCGCTTCTTCAGGCCAGAGAGATAATCGGTGAACAGGATGCCCTCGATGTGGTCGTACTCGTGCTGGATCACGCGGGCGGTCATGCCATCGTAAGTGTCCTCGTGCTCGTTCCAGTTCTCGTCGAAGTAGCGGATCACGATGCGCTCCGGGCGGTATACCACCTCGCGTACGCCGGGTATGCTCAGGCAGCCTTCTTCAAAGCCCCACTCTTCGCCGTCTTCCTCCACAATCTCCGGGTTGATAAAAGCCTTCTTCACGCCCTTGCCCTTGTCCTCATCGTCCATCATCGGCTCCGAATCGATCACAAACAGGCGGATGCCCTTGCTGATCTGCGGGGCGGCCAGTCCAACGCCGTGGGCGTGGTACATGGTGGCGTACATATCTTCAACGAGCTCTTTCAGCTCTGGAAAATCCTTCGGGATGTCCTGCGCCGGCTCCTTCAGAACCGGGTCTCCGTAGGCGGTAATTGGGTAAATCATATGTTTCTGCTTTCTAAATACGACTGTAAAATGATAACGGCGCTGATGCGGTCCACGGTTGCCTTGTCTTGGCGGGCCTTCTTCCGCAGCCCTCCGGCCAGCATGGTCTGCTGCGCGATCTTGGAGGTGAAGCGCTCGTCCACCAGGTGCACCGGGATGGCCGGGAACTCCTTCAGCAGCCTGCGCTGGAAGCCCACCACGTGCTGCGTATTGTCGGTGGCCTCGCCCGAAAGGCGCTTGGGCATCCCCAGCACAAAAGCCTCCACGGGCTCGCGCTGCACATAGGCCTTCAGGTAAGACAACACATCCTGGGCATGAACGGTTTCTAAGGGGCTTGCGATGATCTGGAGCGTGTCCGTAGCGGCCAGCCCCACCCGCTTTGTGCCGTAGTCAATCCCTAAAATTCTGCCCATAAGTATACGTATGCCGCCCTGAGGTTCTGTGTGCAAAGGTAAGGGATTAAAAATTAATCTGATAGTGGGGGCCGTACTTTGCCCTGTCCGCCCGGGCCACCGCCAAGTATGCGGCGTATTAGCAACTTTAACAAATTTGTATTTGTATAGATATAAAGAACCTCAGTATATTTAAGGTAAATTATTGTACTACTTTGCCGTGCCTGTACTGTGGCATTTCACTGAATTTATACTTTAAGAACATGGACAAGATGGAGCATGGTGAGGAAAAGAACAGCGTCCGGAATTCTTCATTCCAGATAAAGCTGCCCCTGTTTATAAGTCTGGCGCTGGTGGTGGGCCTGCTATTGGGGGCCACCATGTTCTCGCCATCCACCACGAACCCGCAGGGCACGGCCAAAGGGTACCTCAAGTTCCGCGACGTGCTCAGCTACATAGACCGTGACTACGTGGATACCGTGGATGTGGAGGAGCTCACAGATTACGCCATTACTAAGATGCTGGAAAAGCTGGACCCGCACACGGCCTACATTCCGGCCGACGAGCTAGCCATGGCACGCTCTTACCTGGAGGGTGACTTTGAGGGCATCGGCGTGGAGTTTAACATCTTTAAGGACACCATTTACGTGATCACGCCGCTCAGCGGAGGCCCTTCAGAGGCGGCAGGCATACAAGCTGGCGATAAGATCATTAAAGTAGACGGGGAAACCGTGGCCGGCACCGGCATCAATAACGAGGGCGTGTTCAAGCGCCTGCGCGGGCCTAAAGGCACCAAAGTTGACCTTACCATCCAGCGCAACGCTCTCAAAAAACCGCTTAACTTCACTATTGAGCGCAGCAAGATTCCTACCCACTCGGTGGATGTGAGTTATATGGTGGATAACAAGACCGGTTATATTAAGGTGAGCCGCTTCTCGGCCCATACTTACGAGGAGTTTATGGAGGCCCTCTCCAGGCTGAAGGAGCAGGGCATGGAGCAACTGCTGCTCGACTTGCGCGGCAACCCCGGCGGCTACATGGACCACGCCATCCGTATGGCCGATGAGTTTGTTGCCGGCGAGAAGATGATCGTGTACACCGACGGCAAGGGCAACCGTTACGATTCCAGAACCTTTGCCCAGCGCAAAGGCGCTTTTGAACAGGGGCCGCTGGTGGTGCTGCTGGATGAGGGGAGCGCCTCCGCCTCCGAGATTGTGGCCGGTGCCCTGCAGGACAACGACCGTGCCCTGATCGTGGGCCGTCGCTCCTTTGGCAAGGGCCTGGTGCAGATGCCGATCCCGCTCAACGACGGCTCTGAGCTGCGCCTGACCATTTCGCGCTACTACACGCCAAGCGGCCGCTCCATCCAGAAGCCTTATACGGGAAATACCGAGGACTATGAAAAGGATATTCTGAACCGCTTTGAGAACGGCGAGTATTTCCACCCGGACAGCAGCCTGTTTGTAGACTCGCTGAAGTATAAAACGCTGGGCGGCCGGGCTGTGTATGGCGGCGGCGGCATTATGCCGGATGTTTTCGTGCCGCGCGATACCACCGAGCTGTCGGAGTACCTGAGCCAGCTGTATAACAAGAACGTGATCCGGGAGTATAGTCTGAACTATTACCAGAAGCATAAGAAAGAGCTGGAGAAAATGCCGTTCGAGAAGTTTAACAAGAGCTTTGAGGTAACCGATAAGATGCTGCAGGAGGTGGTGCAAACGGCCACGGCTGCCGGCGTGGAATATAACGAGGCACAGTTTAAGCGCTCCGGCAACCTACTGCGCAACCACCTGAAAGCCTTTATAGGCCGCAGCGTGTACGGCAACGAGGGCTTCTTCCCAGTGCTGCACCAGTCGGATGAGGAGTTTCAGCAGGGGCTAAGGCACTTTAGCCGCGCCCAAAGCCTGGCGTCAGGAAGTATGTAGCGTTAGCGTATCTCGTAGCACGTATCAGGTAGCACGACTTTTTGAGAAAGGACTTGGTGACATAAGACTCAGTAACAAGGGACTGTTTGACATAAGACAAAGGACTTTTTTGATGGTTTGCCCCACTACCCCTTTTAAAGAGCGGCTACCTGGCAAGTATAACTCCCCTTCCGGGAGGGGTAGGGGAGATGATTACCATATTCGAGAGGTCCTTTGTCAAGCGGTCTTTTGTCTAATTGTCATAAAACAGAGTCGTGCTACCTGATACGTGCTACGAGATACGAATAATACAGTGTCACCTTAAAAACTAATCCATATGCCTTTTTACTATAAACTTGGGGAGATACCGCACAAGCGGCATACGCAGTTCCGGCAACCCGACGGCAGCCTCTATGCCGAGCAATTGGTGGGCACACTGGGCTTCAGCGGTGTTTCGTCGCTGCTCTACCACATTAACCCGCCCACGCAGATCAGCCGCCTTGGGGAGCCAAGGACATATGCGCCCAAGCGGGCAGAGGGCGTGAAACTGGCGCCGCAGCACCTGCGCACCGTAGAGGTAAACGCCACCGGCCCCGACTACCTGAGCGCGCGCAAAACCATGCTTTTTAACAATGATGTAGCCATCAGCCTCTGCAACCCATCGGAGCACGAGATGGACTACTACTATAAAAACGGGCAGGCCGACGAAGTAGTGTTTGTACACGACGGCACCGGCGATTTACTTACTCAGATGGGCCGCATCCCGTTTGGCCCCGGCGATTATCTGGTTATCCCGCGCACGGTTATCCACAAGTTCCGCTTCGATAAAAGCGAGCGGCAGGTGCGGTTGCTGGTAGTCGAGTCGTTCAGCCCGGTAGAGACGCCGCGCCGCTACCGCAACCACTTCGGCCAGCTGCTGGAGCACGCACCGTTCTGCGAGCGCGACATGCGCCCACCCGTGGAACTGATCACCGAAACCGAGAAAGGCGAGTACCTGGTGCAGGTGAAGAAGGAGGGGGAGCTGCATCAATTCTACTATAACTCCAGCCCGTTTGACGCCGTGGGCTGGGATGGCTACTTTTACCCCTATGCCTTTAACATCAAGGATTTTGAGCCGATAACAGGCCGCATTCATCAGCCGCCGCCCGTGCACCAGAACTTTGAGGCGCACAACTTCGTGATCTGCTCCTTTGTGCCGCGTCTCTTCGACTACCACCCGCTGTCCATCCCGGCGCCCTACAACCACTCCAACGTAGACTCCGACGAGGTGCTCTACTATGTGGAGGGCAACTTTATGAGCCGCAAGGGCGTGGACCGTGGGTCGTTCACCATTCACCCCGGCGGCATCCCGCACGGCCCGCACCCCGGCACGGTGGAGGCAAGTATAGGCAAGAAGGAAACAGAGGAGTATGCCGTGATGATCGACACCTTTAAGCCGCTGCACCTGACCGTGGACGCGCTGCCCTACTTGGACGAAAAGTACCCGATGAGCTGGAACGAAGACAGCGACGGCAAAGTGCGCAAAGGCGATATGTTTGACTAAACTGCTTCATGTTTTGTAACTTGCGGCGGGTAAGGCGGGCTTCGGGCTCCGACTTACCCGCCGCAAGTGTTTTAAAACCCTTTATTTTACATGACATTGATGAAAAGAATGATGCTGATGGTCGTGCTGCTGCTTGCCGTAGTAGCCAGTGCCTGCGAGAAGATCGATGATCTGCTTACTTTTTACATCGAAGAAGAAGAGACTTTTACCATTGAGTCTGGATTTCCTTTGGGGGCGCTTATTCCGGCTACGCCGTTTACCATCACCACAAACTCAGAGGAAACGTTTAAAAACAATAAGACCCGTGCCGAGCTGGTAAAGAATGTAAGCCTGAACAGGTTAGAGCTGACCATAGCGGCACCTAAAAACCAGAACTTTGACTTCCTGAAGCGCATCGAACTGTACATTTCCAGCGAAAAGCAGCCGGAGGTGAAAATTGCCTACCTCGACGAGGTGCCGGCAGGAAGTAATGTGCTGAAGCTGAAATCGACCAATGCCAAGCTCGACGAATACATCAAAGGGGACAATTATACTATCCGGACCAAGGCCGAGATCTCGAAGCCGGTAACGGAAGACATTACCATTAAAGCTGATATGCGATTTAAAGTAACCGCAGATCCTTTATAAGATGCATACAATACAAATGAGAATTTCAGAGGATAACAAGTTAGAAAAGATCATCATTGTAGGTGACCGCGTGCTGATAAAGCCGAAAATGGCCAGCGACCAGACCAAGAGCGGCCTGTACTTGCCGCCGGGCGTGCAGGCAAAGGAGAAGGTGCAGGAGGGCTATATCATGCGGGTTGGTCCCGGCTACCCGATCCCCGCCGACTTTGGCTACGATGAGGATACGTGGGGGCAGGAGGAGGAAGAGGTGCGCTACATCCCGCTTCAGGCGAAAGAGGGCGACCTGGCCATCTACCTGCAGCGCGACGCCATCGAGATCAACTACCTCGGCGAGAAATACTTTATCGTGCCACAGTCGGCCGTGCTGATGCTGGTGCGGGAGGAGGACCTGTAACCCGTATTTGAAGGGGGAGTTTATACTCCGCTGAAGTATACTTGCCTCAAGGTTATACTTTAAAACACGAAGCCCGGGCTTTCTTAGCTCGGGCTTCGTCTGTTTCATACTTGTTGTGTGAACGTCTTCGCTTGTGTCCTGCTATTTCCTGGCCCTCCCCAGGCCAGTTGAGTCAGAGACTCAACAATACAGCAAGTCACGAGTCTGGAGACTCGCGCCAGGAAGCCTATTGACAAATTTTCCTCCTCGGTGCAGTGCCTTTTCATCCCCTAATTGCTGGCGCGGGTTTGCAACCCGTGCCTTGTTATGAGGTCGGATTTGTAATCCGACTGGGCCGCAGGCCCAACGACAGCCGGTCATGAGTGTGGACGCCCGCGCTATAATAGCGTGTTTACCAGAATGAAACAATCCTGCTTAATCGATAGGGTAACGGCAGCCTAATCGGACCTAGTTTACTTCACTACTCCAGCGGTTTCGTCAAATCAAAATCTGCCTGGAAGCGGAGCTGGTTGTCGCGCTTGAGGATGTAGCTGAACGTTTTGCCGTCGGGGCTGAGGGCGAGCGTCCACTCGTTGGTAGCGGCGGCCGGCAGGAGCTCTGCCGTAAAAGCATCCGCCGGGAAGCGCTGTTCCGCTTCTGTGGGTGCGGTAGAAGCTATGCCGCCATACATGGTAACCTCGTCCGGGGTGCCGTCTTCATGGCGGTGGTCGTGCTTCAGTTGCAGTCCTTCGGCCGTTTTGCTGATCACCCAAGTTCTGGATTTATCCTCGCCCACCCAAAACGGAATGCGGAGGGTGGAGTCGGAGCAGGTCTGCACGATCATGGTAAGGGGCGCACCGGCAAAGGGATCCTTGCCATCGGCCGGGAAGATCACCTTTCCGCTGAACGATTGGCCGCAAAGGCTGCCCATACTTTGGTAGAACGACTGCTGCGGTATGTCGGATTGGTGCTGCGGCCTAGTGCAGGCTGCTATCCACAGCAGACAAATAAGTAAAGAGAGGTGCTTCATGTAAGCAAAGTATAAAATAAATCTCTATATGGCTATATTTATACTTTGATATAGCCTACAAATGATTAAAATTGCTGTTTCTTACGGACCAGCAGGCGTGGTGACAGGACAAAACCTTACTAGAGCGGGGCAGCCGGTGCGGTTATAACGGCAGTGCACAGCAGAGCAGCGGGAGGAGAGTCTTAGAATTGAACTTTGCTAAAATATAAGTTTACCTGAAAGCAACGTCTGTTGCTGCTTCACCATCTTTTAAGAAAGATTGCTTAGCTAAACCAGATCTGTCCTACATCACCAAACTATGAAGCTAAAGTTACTGCTGTCTCTTGCATCGTTCATACTTTACTTAACCTGTAGTGCCCAGGAGCAGAAGCAGGGGCAAAAGAAGTATAACTATCCTCAAAAAACCTTGCAGGCGCTTCGCGTGGACCAAACGCTGAAAATAGACGGCGTGCTGGACGAGCCAGTGTGGCAGCAGGCAGATATCGCCACGCAGTTCATCAAAAACAGGCCCAACCCAGGGCCCCTGGAGAAACACCCGACCGAGGTGCGCATCCTCTACGACGATGCCGCCATCTATGTAGGGGCCGTCATGCACGACGTGTCGCAGGATTCTATCTTCCAGGAGCTGGGCCGCCGCGATGACCTGGGCAACACAGACTTTTTCGGTATTTTTCTCGATACCTATCTGGATGAAATAAATGGCTTTGGCTTTCTGCTGACGCCAGCCGGCGTACAGCTCGATGCCCGCTACTCTTCCAACGGCGAAGACTGGAGCTGGAATGCGGTGTGGGAGAGTAGCACCAAGCTGAACGAAACGAGCTGGGTTGCCGAGATGAAAATTCCATACTCCGCCATCCGCTTTAGCAGCAAGCCTGTGCAGGTATGGGGGCTAAATTTCATGCGCAACCGGCAGTCGACGCGCGAGGGTTACTTCTGGAATTACGTAGACCCAGCCAAAGACGGCTTTGCCAACCAATGGGGCCGGCTGGAGGGGCTGCGCAACATTGAGGCCCCGCTGCGCCTGTCGTTCACGCCATACGTTTCGGCCTATATGGAGCGCTACCCCGTGGCACAGGAAAAGCCCGGAGCGTCTTCGCATGCCCACAACTTCAACTTTGGTGGCGGCATGGACCTGAAGTACGGCATAAGCGACGCCTTTACGCTGGACATGACGCTGGTGCCGGATTTCAGCCAGGTGCAGTCTGATAACCGCGTGCTGAACCTATCGCCGTTTGAGCAGCAGTTCAGCGAGAACAGGCCGTTTTTTCTGGAAGGGACGGAGCTGTTTAACAAAGGCGATTTTTTCTACTCCCGCCGTATCGGGGGCAGGCCCGTTAACTCCGGGGTTATTTACGACGATGCCTACAGTGCGTATGAGGTAGTAGAGAGTCCAAGCGAAACCAAGATGATCAATGGCACCAAGATTTCCGGCCGCACGGAGTCTGGTTTGGGCATCGGAATCTTTAATGCGGTGGTAGGGGAGCAATACGCCGAGCTGGTAGACAAAGAAGGGAACCGGATAAAACTGAAGACGCAGCCGCTCACCAACTACAACATCGCCGTTTTCGATCAGTCGCTTAAAAACAACTCCTATGTTACGCTGGTGAACACGAACGTGATGCGCCAAGGCTCCACCTACGATGCCAACCTGACGGGCCTACTCTTCAGGATAGCCAACAAAGGAAACAAGTACGCCATTGACGGCAAGGGCGCCCTGAGCCAGCAGTTTCACCCGGACGACACGGAACGGGGCTACATGTACCGGGTGGGGGCGGGTAAAGTGAGCGGTAATTTTCAGTTCAACGCATCGCATGTGCTGTACTCAGACAAGTATAACCCAAATGACCTGGGCATCCTGTTCACGAACAATTCATCGGCGCAGGAAGTTAGCTTCTCCTATAACTTCTACGACCCTTTCTGGAAGCTGCTGAACCTGTATACTACCGTAGGGGCTTTGTATGAGCGGCGCTTTCAGCCCAACAAGTTTCAGAACTTCGTTGTCTACAGCAACGTGAACGGCACCTTCAAGAACTTCACAAGCGCGGGGCTGCAAATCAACCTGGAGCCCATCGTGACTTACGACTTCTTTGAGCCTCGCCTGAACGGAAGGGTGTATGCTTTTCCGGTAAACTATACCGTTGGCGGTTGGATGTCTACAGATTACCGCAAGCGTTTTGCCCTGGACCTCGAAATGACCTACCGCACGTTTGACGAGCACCAGCGCCGTAACTTCAGCTATGGCATCTCGCCGCGTTTTAGAGTGAGCAATCAGCTTAGCTTTACCTATAGCTTTGAGTCAGGCAACAGGTATGATGACATGGGGTTCGTAAACATTGTCCGATATAAAGACGATAAGGGAAGCGAGTGGAAAGATCCGGATGTGGTTTTTGGCTTACGCGAGGTGCGATCGATCTACAACAGCCTCTCGGGTAGCTATGTCTTTAATAACCGGATGTCGCTGGGCTTGCGGGTGTGGCATAACTGGAGCAAAGTAAACCACGACCGCTACTTTAAGTTACTCCAAAACGGTGCACTGGAGCCGTATCAGTATACACCGGAAAAATCGCCGGATGTGAACTATAATTCCTTTAACCTGGATATGGTGTACTCCTGGTGGTTTGCTCCGGGCAGCGAGATTAGCATTGTCTGGAAAAACGCCTTTGAGGAGCAGGTAAACCTGGTAGAACCGTACTACTTCAACAACTTCTCCCATACCCTCCGCTCCCCGCAGAGCAGTATTTTTTCAGTTAAAGTACTCTATTATTTAGACTACCTGACGCTGAAGCGGAAGCTTGCAAAATCATAGCTTAACATACATAAAGAGAGGCGGCACTTGTTGCTGCCGCCTCTCTTTATATTTAAATAACTACTTCCGGATCATAATCTTACGGGTATACACCTGCTCGCCGTGCAGCAGGCGTACAATATAGAGGCCGTTGGCGTGCTTGCTCAGGTCAAACATACCTTTGTACTGGCCGTTAATTTGCCGCACCGCCGTAGTGTAGAGCTGTTTGCCCAGCAAGTCTACCACCGTCAGCGTCAGGTTCTCAGGGGAGGAGGTCTCTACCGTAAAGCTGAATTTGCCGTCCTGGCTTGGGTTCGGGAACACCATCAGCTCCGGTCCCACGTTACGCTCCGCGCTTTGCACCTCATACCTGTAGGCAAGCGACATCTCCGACACGCAACCGTCTGTAAAAGCAATCACGCTGTACTGGCCGTTCAGCGTCGGGGTGAGGCGCTGGCCGGTAGCGCCCTCCAGCGGCGCGCCATCCAGGTACCACTGGTTGCCCACCGGCAGGCTCGAGACAAGTTCTTTGCCCTCACGCGTTACCTTAGGCTGATCGAGCGGAGTACCTTCCTTTAGCGCTACGGCCACACGCGGGCTCGGGCAGCCGAGGGCGCGCACCTTCAGGTCGTAGAAGTAATAGTAGTAGCTCGCCCACTCCGAGGTGGCGGTGTTGCCGCTGATGGTAAACACATTCTCTACCCCAAACGGGTAACCTTTTACGCCCTTGTTGTTGCGGTAGATGGTAGCGCTATCTTCATAAGAAATGGCGATGTTATACATGCCGGCGCGCGGCAGCTCCAGCCCCAGGTAGTAGAGCTGCCCCTGATCGTTGGGGTCGTCGGGCTGTACCAGTTCTTTTGTTGCTGGTGTGGAGCGGGTGGCGGTAACCCTGAGGACGCGCGAAGAGACCGGAGCGCCGTTCATATCATACACTGTAAACGTGATCTTGCCGCTGTGGCCAATGTATAACCGCGCCTGCTCCAGCACCACCGGGGCCTCTGTCGTTACCTGCACATCAGGCGAAAACTGGTTATAGCCACCTCCCGGAAATTGGTTTTTATCTTTAGGTCCAACAGTGGCCGAGAACTCATCGAAGGCGGCGAAGAGGGTATTGCCTGCCGCCGAAGCCTGCACCCGCGCCTGGTTGCCTGCCGCCACCGGCGTGGTGCTGGTAGGGGAGGTGTACCAGAAAGGCGTACCGCCGCCCTCGGCCGACAACGTATAAACCGGGCTGTCGCCGCACCGGAAAGCCGAGGCAGCTACAGGTGTGGCCGCCTCGCCGGCAACCGTAAACGTATACCCGCGCTGGTTGTTGCCCTCCACGGCATCCGAGGCCAGCCCCGATTGCGCCACCAACTCATAGGTAGCACCTGCCTCCGTGGCAAAGGATCTGTCTACAAGCAGCTCCGCCTGTGCAAAGGGGGGCAGCTCCTTGTCAAAAGTGCCGGTCAGCGTTGTCAGCTCCTGTCCGTTCTTCAGCACTTTTATACTTACCGGGATGTTCTGCTGCGCTGCGGTGCCATAGTTCCGGATGGTGATCATCGCGGCCTGCTCCGGCGAGGCACACAGCGCACTGCCCCCAACAGGATGCACAGCGGCTATACTTACATCGCGCTGTGGTCTCACGAACTGGATGAGGTAATCCTGGGTTTCGCCGCGGCCATAGCTGCTGCAGGCATTTACAGCGGAGGCATCGGTGGATTCCTGCACCACCACACGCATCCGTACCTTGTTGCCCGCTACCAGGGTACCCGGTGCCTGTATAGTGGCCGCAAAAGTGCCATTGCCATTGATCATCTCAGATGTAGCGGCCACCTCGCCGGGGTCCGCAAAACTGCCGTTGCCGTTCCAGTCGATGTATACCTTGGCTATACTGACGGCGGGCGTGCCGCAGCTGCCCAGTTCCAGCTTCAGCTGCTTTGCCTGGCTTGGCTCCATGGTAAACACTGTGGAGGTGAGGTCGCGGTACGTGGTGCAGTCATCCTTCTGATTTATACTTTGAGTCCCGAAGGTAAGCTTGCTGATGCGGGCCCCCTGGTTAGAGGTTGGGGCGCTGGCGCAGGCCGCCGTGCCTCCCACACCACTTACCAGCAGCGCGTATGCCTGCGGGCCTTCCTTTAAAGTGCCTTTATGTTTGATGGTGATGGTATACTTCTTGCCCGGAACGGCATCTGAAATCAGGATCTGCTCCACGTTATCCACCACGTTATCGCCTGGTGTGGCGGCTGCCTCCGGGGCAGCCGGGTCCAGGGTCCAGGGCAGGTAGTCTTTCCCGTTGCCGGATACACGGACATCGAGGTCGTTTACCAGCCTGGGCGTGCGGTTATTGAGCGCCTTGGTGCCTGCCGCCGTTACGGTGCCCTTGGGGTCGGTCCAGGAGATGGTGATCTTGAGCGGGCCGTTGCCCGAGGCGGTTACCTCCAGCGTCTGCGTCTCGCTCTGCTTCAGCGCCCGCTCCTCCAGCAGGTGCGTACCGTTGGTGTTGCTGATCACCTTGGCGGCCAACTCAGCATTCACCAAACCCCAACCATAGCGGTAGTCAGGGCCTGCCGTGGCGCCGGCCTCATCGGCGGTATGGATGGCCAGGCCTTTCAGGGTAGCGGCGCGCATGAATTTGCCGGGGTTCACGTTGGCGTAATGCTCCTGTAGCAGCAGCAGCGTGCCGGATACGTTGGGTGAGGCCATCGAAGTACCGCTTTGCGCCTGATAGCTCCTGTCGTTGGAGGAGTAGGTGGAGAGCACGTCTATGCCATTGGCAACCACATCCGGCTTGATACGGCCATCATCGGTAGGCCCCCAGGAGCTAAAAGCGGCCATCTTTACATCCAGGGGCTGGTTGTACCCATCGGTAACAGCACGTATGGCCCCCACCGTCAGTATGTTTTTGGCCGTGCCGGAGGTGGAGATCACGTCGTAGGCATCGTTGCTGCTTATACCTGCCGGGCGCGACTTCACGAGCTCAAAGGTGCCGTTGCTGTTGCGCTGAAAGTATGGCTCACCCACCTTCGGGCCGTTTTCCTGGCGGTTGTTGCCCGCTGATTTTACGATCAGGTAGTAAGGCGCGTTAAAAGCGATCTCGTCCCAGGTGGCGGCTTCGCTGTTGTAGTATCCGAAGGTGAAATCCTCCTCTTTGCTCACGCTGGTGTTGCCCCACCACTCCCAGTAAGGGTCCTCGTCGGTGCCTTTGCGCTCGGAGTTGTAGCGCCAGCCGGCCAGGCTGCCGTAAGAGTGGTTGGAGAGCAGCAGGTCTTTCGCCGCCTCGGCCATCTCCGCGTTATCCCCGTTAAAATCATAGGCTAGCAACGATTTATAGCCGTAGGCCATCCCCTTCGCCAGCGGGTTGATGCCACTGGCTATCATGGTGCCGGCTACGTGCGAGGCGTGCTCGCTTTCCTTGGTGGGATTGTCTTTCTGGATAACACGGCCAGTCAGTTCCTGATGCGAGGCGCGCACACGGCCACCGTCCCAGATGGCCAACTTATTGGTTAAGTTGCTGCTACTGCCGCTCAGGCTAAGGCCCAGTGAGCCGCCGGCCCAGAGCTGGTCTACCCTTGTAGTGGAGGCGGAGCTGGTGTTGTTATAGGTGATGTAGTAGACGGGCATGCCGGTCTCATCCAGCCCCTGCAGCGAGATGACGGTCCCGTCTTTATACTGCTTCTCGATAACCCAGCCATACTTCTCAGCTAGTGCCAGCGCCTTTCCCCGGCTGGCCTGGTAATTCTTCTCTGCGGCAGAGGCAATGCGCTGCAGCTCCTGCGTGTTGGTACGGTCAGGGGTAAGGCCACGCTGGGCAAAGGCCGTAGTGCCTGTAAACAGGCCCAGCGTAACAAGCCAAAGGCTCAGTCCTCTCATATAAATATAGCAGGGTAAAGATGTTCCATTCTAAAGTTAGTATAAATCAGGATAAAGACAAAGTGGTTCTTGTGTTAGGGGAAGACAAGAATTTATTGAAGTTCTGTTTTTATAATACGTAGTGGGGCTAGTTTATACTTTCGTAGCCGCTGCTTTATTTAACTAATATTAAGTAGGCTATACTTCCAGACTTGGGCTATGCTTTTATACTTGTCTGCATCGGGATTTACGAGATGAAGGGATGAGCAGGATTTTATACTTCAGCTATACTTCATACTTCCGCTGGCGCGGGCTTGCAGCCCGTGTCTTATTATTCGTTGGGTTTGCAACCCGACTGGCTTGGAAAGACATTCTTGTACTTTGGCAATATTTCATACTTCCCGCTGTTTCGGACATCCGTGTCCGGAACCCCTCTGCTGCGAATCTCCGGTTCCACGTGAGCCACACGATTATACTTGCTGGTTTATACTTTCCTCGCCTCCGCTACGCGCAACCTGATACAAGCTATACTTGCTAGCTGCTGCTTCCTGTAACTGGAAGCAAGCTATACTTGCTAGCCGCTGTTCATCCTAGGCTTTACAACCAACTTGTTCCATAGTATACTTTCTGCTCTCCAGCCCGAGAGGGCTCGTCCTGGGGCATCGCGCTGTGTACATTTCCTTTGCTTGACCTGCGGTCTCCGCAATTTCGCTAAAGCGAAACCGTAAATCTACAAGGCGCTCTACCCAAGGACTGGGATCAGATTCGATAGCCGCGGCTTTGCAAATTGAACCAAGTCCCCCTTTGAGGGGGGCAGGGGGATGTTAATCGTATACTGAACAATTCCCTTCCTTGGAGGGGCTAGGGGTAGGTTCATACTTCTGTAGGGACAGGTCGCGACCTTTCCGCGCGATAGCGCCTGCTATGAAACTTATACTTTGGTAGAAGCCATTACAGACCCCCTCCCCTGTTCTTAGGAGAGGGCCGGGGTGAGGGGAATCTCACTCAAACAAAAAAGCGCACCAGCCATGGCCGGTGCGCTTCCTTAAAGTATAAAATTTATACGTGCTATCGCTTCTGATACTGCGCGAACTCTTTGGCGAAGTAGGACAGGATGATGTCGGCACCGGCGCGCTTTATACTTAGCAGGCTCTCCAGCATCGCTTTCTCCCCGTCGATCCAGCCTTTTTGGGCGGCGGCCTTTACCATGGCGTACTCTCCGCTCACGTTATAGGCGGCAATGGGCAGGTGCGAGTTCTCACGCAGCGATTTGATGATATCCAGGTAGGCCAGGGCTGGCTTCACCATCAGGTAGTCTGCGCCTTCGGCAATATCGAGCTCGGCCTCCAGTAGGGCTTCGCGGGTGTTGGCCGGGTTCATCTGGTAGGTTTTCTTGTCGCCCATTTTAGGCGCAGAGCTTAGGGCATCTCGGAACGGGCCGTAGAAGGCGCTGGCATACTTGGCAGTATAGCTCATAATGCCTACTTTCTGGTAACCGTTCTCGTCCAGCACATGGCGGAGGTGCGCCACGCGGCCATCCATCATATCCGAAGGAGCTACCACATCGGCACCGGCCTGCGCTTGGGCCAGGGCCATTTTACCCAGCACCTCCAATGTCTCGTCGTTCAGGATTTCCCCGTTCTCCACAATGCCGTCGTGTCCGTCGGAGCTGTAAGGGTCCATGGCTACGTCTGAAAAGATCGCCACATCCGGGAAGTTCTTCTTTATCTCACGGATGGCGTTGGCGTAGAGGCCGTCGGGGTTATGGCTCTCGGAGGCATACTTATCTTTAAGCTGATCCGGTATACTTGGGAAAGGCGCAAAGGCTTTCACGCCCAGCTCCACGCAGGAAGCGATCTCGTCCTGCAGCGTGTCTATGGAAAAGCGGTTAATCCCCGGCATGGAGCCGACTTCAACCCGCTGGTTCTGCCCCTCGATAACGAAGAGCGGAAGTATAAAATCGTTTACATGGAGTGTTGTTTCCTGCACCAGGTTACGAATAGCTTCGGTCTGGCGGTTTCGTCTTGGTCTTCTGAGCATATCTATGAATTTTTACAGAAAAGCGTTCTTTCTTTTGTCTCTGCAAAGGTACGGCTTAAATGGCAGAAAAGCCGAGTGTCTGTAGGGCTAGCACAGATGTATGGCGGACAGGGATGAAAAAAAGAGACGCAGCAACCTGCGTCTCTCCTTAACCGCGCTGCGAGAGCATCATGTTATGAAATTGCCCCTCTGGCTACTCCTGCTCGTCCTCGTCCGGCAGGATCTCCACATCCTGCACCAGCACGAAGTTTTCGATCTCGCGGGCTCTTGGGGTGTTGGCCAGACCACCCTCGGCAGTCTCTTTATACTTGCGCTCCATACTTTCGCCTACCTCGCCGAGAGCCGCCACACATTGGTCTACCGGTATCACCGGGTCTACGCCGGCAATGGCGAGCTGTGCCGACGAGAACGCAATGGCTGCTGCGCTGGCGTTTCGCACAATGCACGGCACCTCCACCAGTCCGGCTACCGGGTCGCACACCAGGCCCAGCATGCACTGGATGGTAATGGCCACGGCATTGAATATCTGCGGCACATCACCGCCGAGGCAATAGACAATACCACCTGCGGCCATGGCGGCAGCGCTGCCTGTTTCGGCCTGGCAGCCGCCCACGGCTCCGGCCAGCGATGCGTTTTGCTCAATAATCAGGGCGATACCGGCTGCCACCAGCAGGGCCTCATGAATCTTTCTGTCCTCCAGGCCATGCAGTTCTTGCAGCGTGGTGAGCGTGCCCGGAAGTATGCCCGAGGCTCCGGCCGTTGGTGCGGCCACGACGCGGCCCATGCAGGAGTTCACCTCCTTGGCGCCCAGCGCCCGCGACACCAGCATCTGAAACTCCGGCGAGAGCACCGTTACCGGCGATCTGGCTACCTTTTTGGCCCCGTTGTTCACCATGCCCGAGCGCGACTTCATGTCTTCGTTGAGGCCGGTCTGTACGGCATCCTTCATCACCTCGTATGCTTTGGCGATGTTCTCCCAGATAAACTCCTCGGTGCGGCCTTTCTGCTCAATCTCGTACTCGAGCACAGGCTGGTATAACGGTTCGCCGGTTTCAGCGCAGTGCTTTTGCCAGCTCTTAAAATCAGTGAATAGTAATGACATCGTTTTAATTCCTTCTAAGTATAGTATGTGCGCCGTATCAGGTAACTTCCAATAGGTGCGGCGCTGTATACAAGTATACGTGTTTCAAAGATAACAAACCTGGCTGCGGTAATCGTTCTTTCGCGTACTTCTATTCTAACGCCAAACTCCGGCAAGTATGGCTCGTTCAAAAGAATAAAAACCATTTTTATGCCTGCACTAACCCCTGATCTAAAAGACAAGCTGCTAACTGCCCTGGAGCAGGTGGAGCACCGCCTCTCGATGGCGAAGTTTAAGGTAAAAGACTCCCTGAACCTGTTGGAGCCCATCAACATTATGCCTTACTACGGCTTTGGCAACAAGCACTACGTGTACGTAAAAGGGCGGGTGCTGGAAGACGAAAAGGTAAAGCAACCCAAAGCAGGCGACAGCGTGCTGACCCATCTGAAGGACACTTATAAGCGTTTTGAGTCGGATGAGATACCGGGCGTGCGGGTGAAAGCCAGCTTTGCCGGGCAGGAGGTGGAGGTAGTGACGGATGAAGAAGGGTATTTTGACGTGGAGTTCCGGCCCGATACTGCCATTGACTACAGCACCACCGGCAACAAGATAAAGCTGCAACTGCTGGACCCCAAGACCGAAAAAGACCGGCTGGAGGCAGAGGCGTACGTGTTTGCGCCAGGCACCGAGGTAGAGTTCGGCATCATCTCCGATATAGACGACACAGTGCTGGTATCCAACATCAAGGACTTTGTGGGGCGGCTCAGGCTGACGCTAATGAAAAATGCCACCGAGCGCAGCCCGTTTCCGGGAGTGGCCGGCTTCTTCCGGGCCTTGTGCAAGGGCAGCGACGGCAAAGGGCGGAACCCGCTCTTTTACGTATCGGGCAGCGAGTGGAACCTGTACGACCTGCTGATCAGCTTTTTCCACTCGCACGACATCCCCGAAGGACCGCTGCTGCTGCGCGACAAAGGCACCCGCCTGGACAGGGGCGACTTTGAGACCAGCGAGGAAGAGTATAAGCTCGAGAAAATACGCCACATCCTCGACACCTTTCCATACCTCAGGTTCATTTGCCTCGGCGACAGCGGGGAGCACGACCCGGAGATATACCAGAAGGTGGTGCAGGAGTACCCGGGGCGCGTTCTGGGTATTTATATCCGGGATGTGACGCCGGACGGGCGCGACAAAGAAGTAAGAAGTATAGCCGAACAGGTAAAGGCGCAGGGCGTGGAAATGGAGTTGGTGGAGGAGACACTCACTGCAGCCAAACACGCCGTGAAAATGGGCTGGATAAACGAGGAGCAGCTGGAGGACGTAAGGCAGGCATGTGAGGCGGATGAAGGGCAGGAGAACTGATTAAACCGCACAGACGATACTTGTACTATGGAGAAAGATAAAAAACGCGTAGCCATGCGCGTGCATGGCAAGGTGCAGGGGGTATTCTTCAGGGCCAGCACCCAGGAGAAGGCGCAGGAACTCGGCCTTTCGGGCTTTGTGCAGAACGAGCCCGACGGCACGGTATACTTAGAGGCCGAAGGAGACGCCGAAGCCCTGAAGCAACTGGAGCAGTGGGCACATGATGGTCCCCGCCGCGCCAAGGTGGAGAAAGTGGAGGTGGAGGAGAAGCAGGAACTGCAGGGGTTTGAAAAGTTTGAGCAGCGGCGGTAGGGGGGAGTGTTGTCATATAAATAACTACATTTACTAGCGCAACAACCAAGTATAACCCCGATGGCAGAACGTATTTTTGGGCATATACCTAATGTTTATGAAGGTGATGTATTCGAAAGCAGATTGATACTTTCACATAATAAAGTTCATAGGCCCACCCAGGCAGGTATAAGTGGTTCTCAAAAAGAAGGTGCAGATTCTATCGTACTGTCTGGTGGTTATGAAGATGATCAAGATTTAGGAGATGTGATCATTTATACTGGTCATGGCGGCAGAGATCATAACTCAAAGAAGCAAATAACAGATCAAACTCTATCAGATAAAAATTTAGCCTTAGCGCTTAACTGCCAAAATGGTTTGCCTGTTAGAGTGATTAGAGGTGCAAACCATAAATCTAAATTCTCTCCTGAATATGGCTATAGATATGATGGTCTTTATAAAGTGGTTAAATACTGGAAGAAGAAAGGGAAGTCTGGCTTCAATGTATGGTTGTTCCGCCTCGAAAAGGTAGATACGGACAATCGATTTGGTTTTGAGGTAAAAGAAGAAACTCCAGGATATTCAAAGACAAGCAGAACAGCTGTTACACAACAGAGAATCAACCGCGACTATAGCCTGACGATAAAAGTGAAGGAGATCTATAACTCTCACTGTCAGGTTTGTAATGTTAAACTCTACACAAGCGCTGGCTTTTATGCTGAAGCTGCACATATAAAGCCACTTGGTAAGCCACATAATGGGCCAGATACCTTAGATAATTTGCTCTGCTTATGCCCAAACCATCATGTAATGTTTGATTTTGGAGGATTCACCATTAACGATGATTTTAGTCTGACTGGTTTAGAAGGTGAATTAAATATAAATACCGAACACAAGATCAATAAGGAGTTTATCAGGTACCATCGAGAGCATTTTGCCATTTAACCCCCATGCCCCTTTCCCTCCTCCAGCAAATCCCATACCTGGCACCGGAAGACATAGCCGCCCTGGAAATGCTATGGCAGAAGCGGGTGCACCTGAGCCGGTATGATTTCCTGACACGGCAGGGCCAGGTGGAGCAGAACTTATACTTTGTAGCCAGTGGGGCACTACGCCTCTATTACCCCCTCCCCGACGAGGAGATCTGCGTAGGCTTTGCTTACCCCAATACACTGGTAGTTTCTTTCCCCTCCTTCGTAGCCGGCAAACCATCCGATTATTACATACAGGCCCTCCGGAAAAGCGAGCTGCTCGGCATCAGTAAAAATGATTTTATGCAGCTGGTAGAGGAGCGCCCCCACATCAAGCGCTTCTGGTACGAGCAGTTGGAAAAGGCGCTGTTGGGCAAGATAGAGCGGGAAGTGGATTTGCTGCTGCCTGAGCCGGAGCAACGCCTGCAGCGCGTACTGCAGCGCAGTCCGCACCTGTTCCAGCACATCCCCAAAAAGTATATTGCCTCCTACCTGCGCATGTCACCGGAGACGCTGAGCAGGCTGAAGATATAAAACTTGATTCCTGTCAAGGATTGGTGCGTATAACCTGCTGTACCTTTGGGCTGTACACTTAAAACTATGATCGCCATGACCACACTGGAACAACTTTCCCAAATTACCAGAGGCTTATACAAAACCGTAGCGGAGGAATTCGCTTCGCTGAGCCTGGTGGACCTTAACTACAAACCTGCCCCCGATAGCTGGAGCATGCTGGAGTGCCTGGAGCACCTGAACCGCTATAGCCGCTATTATAACCCGGCCCTGGCTAAAGCCATTGCCCAGAACTCCGCCGGAAGCTACGTGCAAAGTATAACTTACAGTTGGCTGGGCAAGAAGTCGCTGGAGATGGTGCGGCCGCAGAACATGAAGAAGCACAAGACCGTGAAGCACATGAACCCCAACAACAGCCAGCTGACCCGCGCCACCATAGAAGAGTTTTTGCAGCAACAGCAGGAGTTACTGCAACTGATTCACGATGCGGGCAAGGTAAACCTGAACAGGAAGGCGGTGCCGGTGGAGTTCTTCAAGCTGCTGAAACTGCGGACAGGGGAGACGCTGGAGTTTGTAGTGGCCCACCAGGAGCGGCATGTGCAGCAGGCGCTTCGGGTAAAGCAGCAACTTACCAGCCAGGCGGCTGCTTAAGCAAGTCTATACTTCAATCGTATCGAAGCTTACCTGCACCTCCTGCTTCTGGCCGGTATGTATATCAATAGTAAACAACTGATGGCTGTTGGTGCTGGTTACCCAGAGCTGCCCATTCAGGAAGATGATGTCGTTGGGCTCGTGGAGGCCATCAGTCAAGGTACGCACCCGGCGGCGCTGCACGTCCAGTACCTTTACCTTGCCATTATAGGTGTCGGCAATGTACACATCGCTGTCAATTACCTCCAGGCCTACGCAGTGCTGCAGCAGCGCATCGTCGGTGTAGCCGTCCACATCCCCGAAATCAAACAGGCCGCGCCCGAGCGGCGTCAGCACCATGCCTGTTTCGGTGTTTACGGTGCGGATGGCGCTGGCCTCGGCATCGGCTATGTAGAGCACCGGGCCTTTATGAGCCAGGCCGCTGGGCTGGTTAAAGGCAGCCTGAAGTAAAGGCCCATCCGTGAGCGCCTCGCGGCCGCTGCCGGCGTAACGGTATACTTTTTCGGAGGCTAAGTCCATGCGCAGGATCTGGTGGTTACCGGCATTGGCGATGTAGAGGTGTTCGCCCAATACAAGCAGGTCCCAGGGGCTGTTGGGGTTCACGGGCTCGTCCAGCTTGTCGTCCAGGAAGTAGTAGGCCAGTTCCCCGGTGCCGGCTGCAGTGCTTACCTGCTTTGCCTCCAGGTCAACCTTTCGGATGGCATTGTTCTTAGCGTCGGCCACGTAAAGTATGTTCCGGAACAGCGCCAGGCCGTGCGGCTCGTAAAAGGTAGCCTCGGCATAGTTACCATTATCGAAGCCCTGAGCGCCGCTGCCGATGGTCTCCAGCACCTGCCCCTGCTGGTTTAGCTTTAAGATGCGGTTATGGCCGCTGTCGGAGAGGTAGATGTTGCCTTCAGCGTCGTTGATGAGCTTAGACGGGAAGTATAGATCAGCCTCCTGCCGCGGCGCATGCTCCACGTGGAAACGTATCGGCTCGCGGTTCAGTTGGTCTTTGTGCTCCTCTAGCAGTTGCTCAAGGTATGGCTTTACGGTAGCATACACATTTTCCCCGGCATGTTGCCCGATCACCTTGCCGTTTGGGTCTATCAATACGGTAGTAGGCCAGGCGCGCACGCCGTACTGGTTCCAGATCCTATAGTCGGCATCGTTCACCACCGGGTGCTCAACCCCGAATTTGCGGATGGCCTGCAGGATGGTCTCGTTCTGCTTTTCAGCATCGAACTTGGCAGAATGGATGCCGACCACCACCAGCACATCGGCATACTCCTCCTCCAGCCGCTTCAGGTCAGGCACAATGTGCTGGCAGTTAATGCAGCCAAAGGTCCAGAAGTCGAGCAGTACGATCTTGCCTGCAAAGTCCTTAATAGACCAACTCCTGTCGGTGTTGAGCCAGCCGTAATCAGTGTTTATCTCTGGTGCGTTTACGCGTCCGGTAAGCATAGTATAAAGTATGTTTTCGTGGTTGAAGGGTGCTATAGTTGTTACAGGTTTGGGAGGTGTTTTGTTTACCCCTCTCCAGCTCTTCTCTAAAAGCAGGGGAGGGAGTTTCCCGTTATGGAATCCAACCACCCCTACCCCTCCTTGAAGGAGGGGAGTCTGTAATTGCTCCTACCAAAGTATAAGTTTTATAGCTGCCGGGAGGGGAGCTATACTTGCCACACACCCTGTCATCTCGAGCAGGGCGAGAGATCTATCCGGAGTTCTATAGAGATCTCTCCCAAAGGTCGAGATGATAAATAGCAGTGGCTATCGAACCTGTTCCCAGTCCTTGGGTGGAGCGCCTTGTGAGATCCGGTGCCCGCAGGGCAGCGCCTTGGCGCAGGAGGGAACACAGCGCGATGCCAAAGGACGAGCCCTCGCGGGCTTGAGCGAGCCAAAGTGGACTATGGAACAAGTTGGTTGTAGAGCCTAGGATCAGCGGCAGCTAGAAAGGATAGCTTGTATCCAGTTGCAGAAAACAGCGGCTATGGGAATGTAGCCCAAGTATGAAGGATGGCTCTGCGAGCCAGTCGGGTTGAAAACCCAACGAAAAAAGGACACGGGCTGCAAGCCCGCGCCAGCGATAGGTATGAAGTATAAACCAGCAAGTGTAGCCAAAGTATAAAGTATGGCTTCTCAAGCCAATCGAGTTACAAACCCGACCTCATCGTAGGACACAAGTCTGAAGACTTACCCCAGAAAGGTAGGTGGGGTATTCCCACAATTTTATCGTAATTTTGCCTAAACAGCTGCAGCACAATGGCAGAAAACTATACATCAGATTTCGGAACCATCCTGCTCTTTCTGGTGGGCGGGGCTATTTTTGTGGTCATCGGCCTGCTTACCGCCAGGATAATCCGCCCGAGCAGGCCTAACCCGGAGAAGCTGACCACTTATGAGTCCGGGGAGGAGCCGATTGGCAATGCCTGGGTGCAGTTTAACCCGCGCTTTTACGTGGTGGCACTCATCTTTATCATCTTTGATGTGGAGCTGGCCTTCCTGTTCCCGTGGGCCACAGTATTCGGGCGCAGGGATTTAATAGAGGCCACAGACGGTGTCTGGGGATGGTTTTCGCTCGTAGAAATGTTCATCTTTATAGGCGTGCTGGTGCTGGGACTAGCCTACGCCTGGGCTAAGGGACATTTAGACTGGATAAAGCCCAAGCCTATACTTCCGCAAAGCCGCTCTAAAATACCGACGGATGTATACCAGCGTGTGAACGAGCGGAAGTATGAACTAAGAAAGCCACAGCAGCAGGAGGGAGAATAACAGATGAATTTACCACAGGATAAGACGGGAGAAGGCGGCGTAGTGATCACCAAGCTCGACGATCTGCTCAACTGGGCACGACTGACCTCGCTGTTCCCGATGGGCTTTGGTCTGGCGTGCTGCGCCATTGAGATGATGGGTGCTTATGCCTCAGGCTACGACCTGGACCGCTTCGGCATTATCCCGCGTGCCTCTCCACGTCAGTCGGACGTGATGATTGTGGCCGGTACGGTTACCTTTAAGATGGCCGACCGCGTGCGCCGCCTCTACGAGCAGATGCCCGAACCGCGTTATGTAATATCCATGGGAAGCTGCTCTAACTGCGGCGGCCCGTACTGGGAGCACGGCTACCATGTGGTAAAGGGCGTGGACAGAATCATTCCGGTGGATGTGTACGTGCCGGGCTGCCCGCCAAGGCCGGAGGCGCTGATCGGCGGTTTCCTGAAGCTACAGGAAATCATCCGCCAGGAAACCATACGCGCCCCAAGAGCCGTGCAGCAGATTATGGCGAAGCGTGCGCAGCAAGGCCAGCCGGTGGCTGATGCTGATAAATTATCCTAATTCACTCAATCGCTCATTCACTCATTCAAAATTATGACTTTTGGGGAGCTACAGCAGTTTATAGAGGGGAAGTTTGGCGCAGAGGTTATACTTGATGCCAGCGCTAATGCCCTGCAGCCATACCTTATCCTTCAGCCGGAGCGACTGCCGGAGGTGTGCCTGGAGCTTCACGATAACGAGCAAACATACTTTGATTACCTCTCCTGCCTGACAGGGATGGACAATGGACCGGAAGCCGGTACCATGGAGGTGATCTATACGTTATACTCCATCCCCTACGACCATCACCTGACGCTGAAGGTACGGGTGCCGCGTAATAACACTTCAGAGGAGGTAATTCCGCAGGTGCCTACTGTCAGCCACATCTGGCGCACCGCCGACTGGCATGAGCGCGAGGTGTTCGATATGTTCGGCATCTACTTTAAAGACCACCCTGACATGCGCCGTATCCTCTGCGCCGCCGACTGGGAGGGCCACCCGCTCCGCAAAGACTACAAGCTGCAGGAGTACTATCACGGCATCAAGGTCCCGTTCGACCAGCACAACGAGCTCAACGGTTTTAAAGGTGAGCCGCAGTGGATGGTGGGGCAGCCCACGCCTTTTTCGGATAAGCGGGAGAAGCCGGAGTAGTGTCGGTGTCGTTCTGGTTATACCTTCCCATTCTTTCTGGCGCAAGTCTTCAGGCTTGTGTCTTACTATGGTATCGAGTCTCTGACTCGACTGGCTTGAAAGCCAAATATTATACTTAAGCTATACTTTTATACTTGCTGGTTTATACCTCATATCTATCGCTGGCGCGGGCTTGCAGCCCGTGTCCTTTTTTCGTTGGGTTTTCAACCCGACTGGCTCGCAGAGCCATCCTTCATACTTGGGCTACATTCCCATAGCCGCTGTTTTCTGCAACTGGATACAAGCTATCCTTTCTAGCTGCCGCTGATCCTAGGCTCTACAACCAACTTGTTCCATAGTCCACTTTGGCTCGCTCAAGCCCGCGAGGGCTCGTCCTTTGGCATCGCGCTGTGTTCCCTCCTGCGCCAAGGCGCTGCCCTGCGGGCACCGGATCTCACAAGGCGCTCCACCCAAGGACTGGGAACAGGTTCGATAGCCACTGCTATTTATCATCTCGACCTTTGGGAGAGATCTCTATAGAACTCCGGATAGATCTCTCGCCCTGCTCGAGATGACAGGGTGTGTGGCAAGTATAGCTCCCCTCCCGGCAGCTATAAAACTTATACTTTGGTAGGAGCAATTACAGACTCCCCTCCTTCAAGGAGGGGTAGGGGTGGTTGGACCCGATACTAGCTCCCTCCCCTGTTCTTAGGGGAGGGTTGGGGAGGGGTTGGAAACAAAAAAAGCCGCCGGTTATACTTCCGGCGGCCTCTGATTTTATACGTTATACTTACTGCACATTCTTAAAAAAGGTGGGCGAGTTGCCGTAGAGCGGAGTTTTGCCGTCCCACTTCTCGATGAACTGCTGCTGGATGAGCAACGGTGTGAGGGTGCGCTGGCGCAGCTCGTTGGCGCGGGCTTCGGCCTCGGCTTCTACTATCTTCTTGCGGGCCTGGGCCTCGGCTACCTTCAGTTCATTCTCTACCTGCATGGCTTGCTGCACGGCCTTGTTTTTCAGGTTCACAGCCTGCACAATTACCTCGGGGTACTGCAGACCACTTGTCATCTGCTCCAGTTCGAAGCCTTCCTTACGCAGGGCATTGTCAAGCGCTATCTGTACCTTGTCTTCAAAGCTCTGGCGGTTCGAGATGATGCTGTCGGTGCTATACTGGTTGAACTGGATGCGGAAAGCATCGCGGGTGTAGTTAAAAAGCGTTGTCTTGGTGATCAGCTCAATGTCTTTGCGGTACTTGGCAAAGATCCTGGGGCTCTCGCCGGGCGTCACCCGGAAGGAAATAGTCGGGTCTACGGTAAAAACGGAGCCGTCCTTCGCGTTCACGGTAAAGGCCGGGTAATCCACCGTCTGCACAAAGGTTGGGAACTGGAAAACCTCCTCGGTGAAGGGGTTGTACCACACGCGGCCGGTTACCAGGTTCACGTCCTGCACACCTTTGTCGGTGCCGTAGAGTTTTACGAGTATCCCCTCATGGCCTGCATCAATGCGGGTGCAGGATTTCATGGCACTGATGGAGAGCACAAGTATTAGTATGAAGCTAAGGCTCCAGGTCATGAGCTGACGGGCGTTGTTCATTTGCTAAGCTTTAAGTTTGTTGATAGAAAGACGGATGACGAAGAAATTGGCGATGACGAGCACCAGCAACAGTCCCAAGCCGATGGCTACTTTCAAGTCGGAAGGCTGGCGCACCAGCGAGGCAACTTCTGTGAATGTAAGTATATCGACCAGGAGCAACAGGCCGAGAAGTATAAAGTAGGGAAGTTTCATGAGCGGGTGGTATTCAAAATGTTAGTCTGGCTGATCAATTCTTATGGAGTAAAAAAACAAGATACTCAGATCCAGTAGCGTAAGCTACAGGGACATAATACTTCACCTGTTCTTCAGTTTCCTCAACTACTGTATACCTGATGCCATCAATCATTAACTCTTTCGTTTCCCGGTTATAGGAATAAGACAGGGATTTAGTTGCTGGCTCATTGTTGCTGCACTTATTTGTTCCCTGATTGATAGTTAGCGTACCCTTGGAATCAAAACGGTAAGTATCATCCTGCTGGCAGGTGAATACAGCAGAATATCTTATACTCCCATACGGACCGGAAGCTGGATTTTTATCCTGCATTCCTGGTTTCCAGGTGGTCGAACGCAGAATGTCTGCCGTTACATCATCTTTTTTGCAGGAGCTAAAGAAGAGCATGGCAACCAGGGCAAAGCCCCACAGGCATGCTATAGTTTGTTTCATTTAGATAGGGGTTTATGGGTGCTCAAGCTGTAACCAATATTTAAATTCCTGTTCTGCTCTTGTATCGTCTATGGTTTAAAAGCATAAAATATCAGCCACCCTTAGATTACAACCAGGAATTAAGCCTGCATTTACGAATATACTATATATTATCCTGTCTATATAATTTCTATTTGGCAAAATATGCCATTTGGCACAACTTTAGCGCGAGCTACTGTAAACAGCACTGCATCATTCCTTCCTCCCAAGCGTTGTTCCATAGGTAACTAAGCTTTGGGCGGGCGCATCCTTGAAGCGTAATCCGTTGCAAGTGCCTTAAGTTGCTGCTCCTCACGTTAGCGTTAGTACCACATTACCCGTTTTTTGCCCTGTCTCCACATACCTGTAAGCTTCCACGATTTGCTCTAAAGTATAGCTTCGGTCCAGCACCGGCTTAAATTGCTTTTGCTCTACCAACTGCTTCAGGAACTCTACATCTGCTTTGCTGATGGAGGGAATCGGAAACAGCACCTTTTTACCCCGCCTTAGCGGCGTTAGCAGGGTCAGGTAGATATTTTCCCAGTTCTTGCCGAGTTCTGTGGAGATGTAAACGCCCTTTTCCGTCAGCACCGGTTTGCAATGCCCGAACGATGTTTTCCCGACGGCATCGAACACAACACTATACTTGCGGCCTGCCTGGGCATAATCTTCCTGCGTGTAATCAATAACCACATCGGCTCCCAGGGATCTGACGAGGGATACATGCCGGGTATGGCATATGGCCGTTACGTGCGCCCCAAAGTGTTTGAGCAGCTGCACCGCCGCCGAGCCAATAGCGCCCGTTGCCCCATACACCAGCACCGCTTGCCCGCTTTTCACTTTTGCTGCCCGGATGTGGCCCAGGGCATAGTGCGCTCCTTCTGTGATCGGGGCAGCTTCTTCGTAGGACAGGCCCTCGGGCATGGTCGTGAAGGCGTCGTTTTCGGCCAATGTCATGTACTGGCCGTGTCCGCCGCACTTCTTGTCGTTATAGCCGAACACTTTTTCCCCAACTTTTACGGCTTTCACCGCCTTGCCCACCGCCTCTACCTGGCCGGCGAATTCACAGCCAAGTGTTTTGTAGTTAGGCCGGAGCAGGCCGCTCCAGAACCTGGAGATGAAATATTCGGCGCTTCGGAAACCGCTGTCGGTGCGGTTAACGGTAGAGGCGTAGACTCGGATCAGCACCTCGTTTTCCTTAGGTTCAGGCTTGGGAACCTCCTTTATACTTACCACTTCTGGTGGCCCGTACCGGGTATGTACTGCTGCTTTCATGATGTGTGAAGTATAGGGGGGTGATTTTATACTTGTCGGCAAAGCACTCGACTCCGTGGTCAAGCGAGCTTGGAAGAAAAGGTAAGCTGATCACTTGCTGGCGCGAACTCTAGTAGTGAAATAAGATCTGTGCAGACGGAATCTTCCAAAAGGGCATGTACTCAGTCCAGCCGAAAAAGAAGGAGAAAAAGATGTGAATGAAAGGCGCTGACAGAAAGCTCAGAATCAGGTACAGGATCGTTTTATTCTTTCTCAGTTTCAGGACAAACGGCGGCAACAAGACCGTCATCAACATGGGGATGGGGTAGTAGATCCACCAGGGCAAACCCCAGGAAGCGCCGTATTTGCCAAACAGCATGCCCACAATAACCACCCAAACGGAGAGCAGCACAACTGTATACTTTTTCTGCAAAAACTCCTGCCCCGGCAAAACCGCCCTGATCACGAGGAAGAAGACCAGTAAGGAGGCAAAGATCATCACCGGGAAGTGCCATTCTGTATGCATGCGCTGAGCAGGTTAGTTTATCGTAAAGTATTTGTAAGGTACAGCCAAAACCGCAAAGAATGATGGCACTCCTGCCGGAAAGGACCTGCAGGAGCAATGGTGCTATGGTGTAAATTCAGAAATCGATCTAGCTTGCAAGAGCACTATACATAGCGGGTATCGCGCTTGCCGCTCCTGAGAAGGAAGTACCCTACCGCCATGTACAGGATAACAGCCACCCCGATAGGCGCTTCCTGCTGCGCATACCAGACGCTACTGTTCTGAAGCAAAGGGTTGGTGACCATGCCGATCAGTATAAAAGAGCCAAAAACCAAGGCAGGTGAAAGTATGATCGCGATGGCCCGCACCGGCATGCTGCGATTTCTGCTGAGGTAATACCCTATGCCTGTTGAGCCGATCAACAGCAATACAATGCCGACCGTCATGAAAAGTGCTGCGGCACCGGTGGTTATAACCCGACCATCTGTAGAGACAATGACGGCTAGTTTTATAGCCCAGGCTAGCGTGCCTCCTATCAAGAATAACCCTGCTACCTGCGCCCATCTTGAGAAAAATAATTTCATCTGCATGAGGAATTGGCTTTGTTACGTTAAGAGCTGGTCATAAAAAAATGGACAAGCCTTCGTATAGCAGAGGCATCAGAAAGCCAACGGGGTATGGGAGCCTCTTCGGGGTAGAAGTACAGGCTTTATGGTATTACTAGCTTTTATGCAGAAAGTTAAATTCTGCAAAAGGTAAATTGTTCAGGCACAATAGCATGGGCAGTTTGTGTGTTTGCGCTGCCCACACCGGTTTAATTATACTTGCTGCTTTTCAGGGCCGGGGTGGTAAAGAAAACATACGCAAAAAGGATGGCGAAAACCGAATAAACCAGAGCTACTACCCACAGGTAGGTCGGGCCTGCGTCTTTAAACGCCAGTTTAGCCAGAGCAAGTGCGCCGATGACAAAATGGGCCAGGTTGCCAAGGGCAACAGGTCTGCTGTAAATTCCCCCTATCAGGTTTGCTTTGGCTGTCCAGTTAATCATGGCAAAGCCAAGGTATAGCGCCCCCAGAACCTGCAAAATGATGGCAGCAGCTTCGGGCATCCCTAAGCTGCCGGAGACTTCCTGCGGCAGAAAAGATAAGGCCACCCCCGTCATGCCCATGATAAGAGCGCTGATGGTCATTAGTAGTTTTGTATTCATGTCCGGCTGTGTTAGGTGAGATCTGATGCCCTTAGCCCTTGCTAAGAAAAAGTGTAAGCGTAAGAAAAGTATGGGCTACACTCCCGCAATAGCGGGGAAGCGGGAATGCTGTAAGAAGTATATTATCAACACAATATACTGAAAACCTTTTGTTCTTTTACTTCCTCAAAACCAATTGCTTTGTAAAAAGTATGGCTGTCGGTTCTTTGGGTATTGCAACGCACCCGTACCTTGCCGACTCCCTTTTGCCTGGCCCAGCCCCGCACCTGCTCCACCAGCTTTCGGCCAGCTCCCGTTCTCCGGCAGTTCTCATCTACCACCAAGCCGCCAATCTCCACAAAAGCACCCGACTCTAAATGCAACGTATAAAACCCGTGTACCCAGCCGATCAGCTTGTCATCCAGCACCGCCCCGTAAGTGCAGTGGTCTTTATTCGCTAAGATTTCCTGCAGCCATACTTTCGTTTCTGCCATGGATGCCTTGTAGCCGAGTTGGGAGGAGAGGTTGGCTACGGCTTCGACGTCGCTGAGGGTGAGTGTGCGGAGGTGCAGGTTCATAGCTTAACGTGACGCTTATTTTTTGCTGGCCCTTGCTGGCCTTTTGCTGGCGCGAGCTTGCAGCTCGTGCCTTTGCTAATGTTAGGAAGTACGAGCTACAAGCTCGCACTAGCGGGGGTATTATTCTTTAGATTGAGCTATATCCACTTTTTCTTTAAAGAACGCGATCAGCTCGTTATCAACAATGCTACCAACAAATCCTATTCCTTCAGCATAAAAATTGCTATATTTCATGAATTTATCTTTTGTCTCTCCTGTAGTCTGCTTAGCTTCAATTTCTATAAGATTGCTCCAGTTCTTAATAGGCGTTTCCAGCGTAGCATCTATACTTTTAACCTCATAAACCCAGTTAGTTGGTTCCTGCCATTTTTGACCTGGCTTAGGATCTTTGGGGAGGTCTACAGTTTCAATAAAAGTTTTGGGATCAATATATACTACTCCCTCTTTATTCTCTCTGAAGTAGGCTGTATCTACATTCGCTTCATTGTAAACCCTTACTCTGGCTGAGTATAACTGGTTGTTAAAAGTAAATTGCTTTATGAGATAGTATTCAGCAAAGGTATAACCTTGTGGAGTAAGAAAGATTTTTTTAAACTTAGAACTCTGCTCGTATTTAGGATATGTATCAGTATTCCCTAAACCTGTTGGTATATAAGTACAGCTAATAAAGGTACAACTGAAAAATAGCATAGCTAAAGCAACTACATATTTCATTCTCATTAAATTTAAGTTGATTAACCAATATACATCATATAGTTAATATTATTTAAAAAAGTATTATACAGTTAGTCATGTTATCAATCCAGAATGGCTCACTAAGAATCCCCTGCACAAATCCCCCTTTTTTCCGACCTTTGCTATTCATTCATCATTAGTCATTAATTATTCACCCCGTGTCCACGATCTATAAAAACTACCTGCTGCAGTCGGAGCCGAATAAGTTCAGCCAGGATGCGCTGAAGGCCGGTGAGATGATTGTGAACATGGGGCCGCAGCACCCAAGCACGCACGGCGTACTGCGCCTGGAGGTGGTCACCGACGGCGAGATCATTCAGGAGGTGGTGCCGCACATCGGCTACCTGCACCGCTGTTTCGAGAAGCACGCCGAAAGTATGGCCTACAACCAGACCATTCCCTACGTAGACCGCATGGACTACCTGGCCGCCATGAACTCGGAGCATGTGTGGTGTATGGGAGTGGAGAAGCTGCTGGGCATTACCGATCAGATCCCGAAGCGGGTGGAGTACATCCGGGTGCTGGTAACGGAGCTCAACCGCATTGCCTCGCACTTTGTGGCCATCGGTACCTACGCCATCGACATTGGGGCCTTCACGCCGTTCCTGTGGCTGCTGCGCGACCGCGAGCACATTCAGCGCTTGCTGGAGTGGGTTTGTGGCGCCCGCATGCTGTACAACTATATCTGGGTGGGCGGTTTATACTATGATCTGCCCATCGGCTTTGAGGAGCGCTGCCGCGAATTTATAGATTACCTGCAGCCCAAGCTCGACGAACTGGATACTATACTTCTGGAGAACAAGATCTTTATAGACCGTACGGCTAATGTAGGTATACTTCCGCTGGATGTGGCGATTAATTATGGCTGCTCCGGCCCCATGCTGCGCGGCTCCGGTCTGAAGTATGATTTGCGCCGCGTGGATGGCTACAGCGTATATCCCGAGCTGGAATTTGAGGTCCCAATAGGGCAGGGCCTGGCCGGCACCACCGGCGATTGCTGGGATCGCAACTACGTGCGCGCCCTGGAGTGCCGCGAGTCAGTTAAGATCATCCGCCAATGCCTCGACCAGCTTACCGGCGACCACAAACGTACCCCCGACTTTGACCCACAGGCCGCCTGCCCCAAGAAGATGCGCATGACCGGAGCGCAGGAGTTATACTTTAGAGGCGAAACCCCGCGCGGCGAGCTGGGTTACTACTTCCGCACCACTGATAAAAGCGATGTGCCGTTCCGCGCTAAAGGCCGTGCCCCAAGCTTTGTAAACCTGTCCGTGTTATCTGAAATAAGCCGTGGCTGTATGGTGGCAGATTTAATTGCCATCGTAGGTTCTGTGGATATCGTGCTGGGCGAAGTGGATAGGTAGGGTAGATTTATATTTGCTTCCTAACGCCAGCATTCGCTTATGCATTCCTGTAGCCACTGCTTTCTGCAACTGGAACAAGCTATCCTTGCTAGCTACCGTTCATCCACGGCCTCATAACCAGCTTATTTCACATCCAGCTTTGGCTCGCTCCAGCCCGCGAGGGCTCGTCCTCGGGCATCGCGCTGTGTTCCCTCCTGCGCTAAGGCGCTGCCCTTTCAGGGCACCGGATCTCACAAGGCGCTCAACCCGAGGACTGGGTTCAGTTCGATAGCTGCTGCTATGCAATATGAACCGAAGTCCCCCTTGGAAGGAGGCAAGGGGATGTAATCGCCTGCAGTAGATTCCCCTCCTCGGAGGGGCTGGGGGTGGGTTCATACTATTGCTGATGCTACCTCAGCAGCAATAGATGTTATACTTCAGCCAAAGCAGCTACAGAGCTCCCCTCCTTAGCCAAGGAGGGGCAGGGGTGGTTGGACTAGGTATCGCAAAACATCCGTCCTTTTTTAGGAATGGACTAGGGTAAACCTTCTGCCACTCCTAGGAAGGAGTTTACTCCGAAACTATAAACCCGATTCAGAAAAAAAGCCTGCTTCATCAGCAGGCTTAATAATTTATTTTCCGCGTTGCTCTTTCCAAAGCTGGTTAAACGATTTACTGGCGGCTTGCAGCGGCTCACGGCGTTTGCTCCAGGTGTCTTTCTGCATGTAGCGCAGCACGAAGTTCTTGATGCCGGCAGGGGCCAGGTTCATCAGCGTTCTGCTCTTCATGGCCTTTAGCCACAGTTTGATAGCCGTTTTCTCCTGGCTCTCGGCCAGCCCCTCGTCCACACTTTGCTTGCGGTTTAGCAGCAGCAGGTTGTGGATGTTGATCTTAACCGGACAAACGGAGGTGCAGGCGCCGCAGAGGGAGCTGGCAAAGCTCAGGTGCTTGTTTTCGGCCATCCCATCATAGTGTGGCGTGATGACGGAGCCGATCGGGCCACTGTAGGTTGTTTCGTACGTATGGCCGCCGATGTTCTTGTATACCGGACACACGTTGAGGCAGGCACCACAGCGGATGCAGTTCAGGGCCTCGCGCTTCTCGGGCAGGGCCAGCAGGTCGGTGCGGCCGTTGTCGAGCAGGACCACGTACATCTCCTCCGGACCGTCCTTCTCTTTCGGCTGGCGTGGGCCGGTGAAGACCGTGTTGTACACCGTAATATTCTGCCCGGTGCCGCTGGTGCTCAGTAGCGGCCAGAACAGGTCCAGGTCCATAATAGAAGGGATCATCTTCTCGATGCCCACAATGGCGATATGCGTTTTGGGGAAAGCTGTGGAAAGACGGCCATTGCCCTCGTTCTCGGTGACGGCCACGCCGCCCACGTCCGCGATCAGGAAGTTACCGCCGGTGATGCCTACCTCGGCGGAAGTATACTTTTCGCGGAGTAGTGTACGAGCCACGCCCACCAATTCCTCGGCGTTATCGGTAGGAGGGATGCCCAGCTTGCGCACAAACAGGTCGCGTATGTCTGCCTTAGACATGTGCATGGCCGGCGTCACGATGTGGTAAGGCCGCTGCTCCGCCAACTGCACGATATATTCGCCCAAGTCAGTCTCTACGGTCTCGATGCCGTTCTTCTCCAGGTACTCGTTCAGGTGTATCTCCTCTGTCGTCATCGACTTGGACTTTACCACCGAGCGGGCACGCTTGCGCTTCATGATCTCGCCAATCTCCTTCAAGGCCTCCTGCGCATCGCGGGCCCAGATCACTTTGCCGCCGCGGGCGGTAAAGTTGGCCTCGAACTCCATCAGGTACTTATCCAGGTTGTTGATGGTCTGGGTTTTGATATAGGAAGCCCGCTCGCGGGCCAGCTCATGGTCTGAGTATTGGGTAAGGCCACGCTGCACAGCGGCGTTATACTTGCCGATGTTGAACTTGATGGTGGAGCGGTGCCCCTGATCGAATGCTTTTGTCTCTGCGTCCTGCAGAAACTGTCTCAGTTTGCTCATACTATATTTCCCCCTGCGTTTTCCAGGGTGAGCCATACTTTAGGCCGTCCCCATAAAAGAAAAACACCCTTAAAGTTAAAAAGAGTTTGGGAGTTTAGGAGTTAGAGAGTTAAAGAAGTAAAACAAATAATATTTTGTCATTTTTACTTCTTTAACTCATTCTTCTCTAACTCCTAAACTCCCAAACTCTCTAACTCCAAAAGCTTACTTTTTATTGCTGTCCACAACAATCCGGTTTTCGCGGTTGGCCAGCTCCCATGTCACGTGGAACGCCAGGCGGGATACCTTCTCGGCGCTCTCGTAGATGATCTTGTCCGCATGGTCGCCCGGCTGGTGGTAATCGTCGTGCACGCCGTTGAAGTAGAACACGATCGGTATGCCGTTCTTGGCGAAGTTATAGTGGTCGGAGCGGTAGTAGAAGCGGTTCGGGTCGTTCTCGTCGTTAAAAGTATAGTCGAGCTTCAGGTTCACGTACTTCTGGTTCATCTCCTCGTTTATCTGGTGCAGCTCCGAAGAAAGCTTGTCGGCCCCGATCACGTAGATGTAGTTGCTGTCGTTAGTCTTCTCGTGCTCGTAATCCATGCGGCCGATCATGTCGATGTTCACGTTCGCCACAGTGTTCTCCAGCGGGAAGATTGGGTTGTTGGCATAGTACTCCGAGCCCAACAGGCCTTTCTCCTCACCGGTTACCGTCATGAATAGCACGCTGCGGCGCGGGCCGTAACCGTCTTTCTTCGCCTGGGCAAATGCCTCGGCAAGCTCGATCACCGCCACCGTGCCGGAACCGTCGTCGTTGGCGCCGTTGTAGATCTTATCGCCTTCCAGCGACTCGTCCACACCCACGTGGTCGTAATGCGCTGTTACGATGATTACCTCGTCTTTCTTATCAGTACCCTCTATAAAGCCTAGCACGTTTTCGGTTGGCAGTGGCTCCGTTGTTCTGCTCATCAGAATCCTGATATCAGAAGCAGGCTTAAAGGCGATGGTGGAAGCGTTGCGCTGCAGCTGCTCGGGGGTAGTGCCCAGTAGGGCGGCGCCTACGGTAGGCGTGGCAAAAATTGTAGCCGGGCGGTTGTTGTTGTTGCTGCCCATCTGCGAGAGCGAAGGCTGCGAGAGGCGGTGTGAAAAGCGCTCGGCCATGCCGCGGTACTCCTCGGCACCCAGCACGTACACTACGCCTTTAGCGCCGGCCTGCTCGGCGGCGGCACCAAAACCGCGCATCTTGGTCTGCATCTCAGCTGGCGTCAGCATGGTTACCACAAGTTTACCCTGTGCGCCTTTCTCTGCAAGTTGTGCGGCATCAGCTACATAAACAGCCTCTACGCCTTGCTCGGTAGTGAACGGAGAGGAGCCGAACGGGAAGAAGTCCTGCATCATCAGGTACTTCTCAGTTCCTATCGAAATATGGCCTTCGCCCCAGGCGCTCTTCTGCAGGTCGAACGTCTGGTAGTAGGGGTTGGCGCTGTTAGTCTTTACCGGGCCTGCCAGGCCATCCTCGCGGAACTCACGGGCAATGTACTCGGCGGCCATTTTCTGACCTTTCTCGCCGGTGTTGCGGCCTTCATACTCGTCAGAGGCAATGATGTGCAGGTGCTTCGACAGGTCTGCCGCTGTAATGGTTTGGGCATACTTGGGGGCAGCCTCGCTCAGCTTGGCTACATCGGTAGTGGGCTTGCTGGCGCTTGGGCCCTGGGCGCAGCCATAGCCAACGGCAGCTAGCAGCAGGGCGGCGTAGAGATTATGTCTCTTCATGATTTAGTTAAGGTGTTATAAAAGTATAATTCAGGTTAGACGGGTGCTGGTGCAGGTGGTTTAATCCGCCGTGCCTACTGCTTCACGATCAGGACAGTGGCAAAGGCCGCCACGCCTTCTTTCTTGCCCACAAAGCCCAGGTGCTCGGTGGTGGTAGCCTTAATAGAGATATCCTCTTCAGGGATGCCCATTACCTCGGCCAGGCAGGTTTTCATACTTGGGATGTGCGGGTTTACCTTCGGCTCCTGCAGGCAGATGGTCGAGTCGATATTACCAATTTCGTAGCCTTCGCGGCTTAGCAGGTGCACCACCTCCTTCAACAGGATCTTGGAGTCGATGCCTTTATACTTGGGGTCCTTGTCGGAGAAGTGGTAGCCGATGTCGCGCATGTTGGCGGCACCCAACAGGGCGTCGCAGATCACGTGCGTGAGCACATCGGCGTCGGAGTGTCCCAGCGCGCCGTGCGTGTGCGGGATTTTGATGCCGCCGAGCCAGAAATCCAGGCCTTCCTGCAGTTGGTGCACGTCGTAGCCGAAGCCGGTTCTTATTTTCAGTTTCATAGTGTGGTAATCCGAAGTATACGTATGCATAAAGCCCCTGAAGAAGCAGAGCTAAAAAGTAAATCTAAGCTAAAAATATGATTTTGCGCCACTGCCAGGGCCGTTTTTTGCGTTTATACCTGCTCTAGGCGAATGCGCTGTTGGAGCCAACGTATAGGCGCAGCATACAATACGGGCATACGTCTGTAGAGTTGAAGAACCAGGATTATACCTAAACTGGATTTAAAGATGATTGAAAAGATAAAAACCGTCCTGCCCCTGCTGGCGATAGGGCTAGTGGCAGGCTGCGGCGGCGAGAACTCCGAAACCGACGTGCAGGTGCCCGGCAGCGAGAAAACCGTGGAAACGAAAGCATTGGAGATGAGCGCAAACCTGATGCAGAATAAAGCCCCGCTCACAAGGACACACATGTACCTGAATGGCTTCCACTTTTATAGCGGCCACCTGGAGGGGCAGATGGAGGTACACCATTATGTAACGCAGCTGAACGAGGATGTGCACCAGGCGATCATTTATGATGGCAATGGGGATGAAGCCAAGCTGATGGGGGTGGAGTACATCATCTCTGAGCGGTTGTTTAAACAGCTGCCGGAGGAGGAGAAAAAGCTGTGGCACAGCCACCATTATGAGGTGAAATCGGGTACGCTGATTGCGCCGGGTATCCCCGATGCCACCGAGCATCAACTGATGGAGAAACTGGTGTCTACCTACGGCAAAACCATACACACCTGGCATACCGACCGCAACATGGAACTGCCCTTTGGCGCTCCGATGATCATGATGAGCTTTACCGGGGACGGGCAGCTGCGGCAGGAACTGGTAGACGAGCGAGACAAGAACTTAAAGGTATCGACGGCGGAAAAGCACAAGCAGCGCGAGGATATCCCCATGCCGGAGGTCGTGCCAGGTGCCAATGCCTGGGAGCAGGGCGAGGTACGGCAGCTGCAGCTATCCGACAAGGCTCCTGATTTGCAGTAGCATGGTCATTAGCGGAAGTATAAAGTATAAAAGGCCGACTGGGTTGGAGTTTATGCTTTGGCTATTCCGCTGTTCCGGATATCCTTGTCCGGAACTCTACCTGCTGCGGATTTCCTAATCCGCGTAAGCCATACTTTTATACTTGCTGATTCATACTTTATACTTGGGTTATACTTTGCTAGCCACTGCTTCCTACGTCTTTTTATACTTGAGCTATACTCTCCTAGCCGCTAATTCCTGTATTTTGACACAAGCTATACTTTCTAGCTACCGCTGATCCTGTAGACTTACAAGCCTACAGTTTCATTTATACTTTGGTGCTCTCAAGCCCGAGAGGGCTCGTCTTCCCGCATCGCGCTGTGTTCCCTTCCTTTGCTACCCTTCGGCCGCAATGCCGCTTTCGCGGCACCGGAATCTCACAAGGCGCTCTTTGTCGAGGGCCCCTACCCCCACCCAAGGACTGGGAATCGTTCGATAGCCTCCGCCAACAGAGCTTGAACCAAGTCCCCCTTTGAAGGGGGCAGGGGGATGTTAATCAACTGCGGAGAATTCCCCTCCTTGGAGGGGCTGGGGTGGGTTTATATTTTGTAGGGACAGGTCGCGACCTGTCCGCGCGATACCAGCAGATACGGAGCTCATACTTCATCCACAGCAATTACAGGCTCCCCTCCTTAGACTACCGAGAACGGGAGTTCGAAGGTAGCGAGCTTAGCTCTGAGGGGTAGGGGTGGTTGGACCCGGCAGTGCAGAAATGCGAACAGGGATGTCTGCAGCAGCCTTAGTACTGCCAAACTCCCTCCCCTGTTCTTAGGGGAGGGTTGGGGAGGGGTGAATCCGTTTGAGTTACAAAGTATAAAAAAAGCGCCCGCTATACTTTAGCGGGTGCTTTCGCATTGTGCAGCAAAGTCGGCTTAGGCTTCCACCTCTGCCAGCGTAGGGTAATCCACGTAGCCTTCCGGGCCAGGAGCATAGAACTTGCTCTGGTCTGCCTGTTGCAGCTCGGCGTTCTGGGCAAAGCGCTCCGGCAGGTCCGGGTTGGCGATAAACGGCACCCCGAAAGCCACCATGTCAGCGTTGCCATCGGCAATCACCTGGTTGCCCGTTTCCTGGGTAAAGCCGCCGTTGATGATCAGGCTGCCCTTATACTTCGGACGGTAGCGTTTGGCCACTTGCGGCTCTATGTGCGGCACGTCCTTGTTGGCCGGTGAGGCCTCAGTCAGGTGCAGGTAAGCCAGGCTATACTTGTTCAGCTGTTCTACAATGTAGTCGAAGGTGGGGATAGTGTCCTCGTTTACGGTGATGCCGAAGCCGCCGTGCATGCTGGGGTTCAGGCGCACACCTATCCGATGCTGCGGCACCACTTCCTTAACGGCGTCCAGTACCTCGAACAGGATGCGCGCACGGTTCTCCACAGAGCCACCGTAGGCATCGGTGCGTACGTTGGCGGTACTTACGAAGAACTGGTGCAGCAGATAACCGTTGGAGGCATGCACTTCCACGCCGTCAAAACCGGCATCTATGGCATTGCGGGCAGCTGTTTTAAAGTCCTGCACGATCTGCTTTATCTCCGGCACCGTCAACTCGCGCGGGGCAACGGTGTCTTTGAAGCCCTCCGGCGTAAAGGCCTTGTCGTTCGGGTTGATGGGAGAGGGGGCCACAGGTAGCTTCCCGCCATGGAAATCAGGGTGCGACATGCGGCCCACGTGCCACAGCTGCAGGAAAATCTTGCCGCCTTCCGCGTGCACGGCATCGGTTACTTTCCTCCAGCCTGCTACCTGCTCCGCACTGTAAATGCCGGGCGTGTTAATGTAGCCGACCGCCTGCTCCGAAATCTGCGACCCTTCAGAGATGATCAGTCCGGCGCCGGCGCGCTGGGCGTAGTAAGTAGCCATCAGCTCATTGGCGGCGTTGTTGTTATTATCGGCGCGGCTGCGCGTCATGGGTGCCATGATGACCCGATTTTTCAGGTACAGGTCGTGTAGAGTTATTGGTTTTAAAAGTGGTTGTGACATAATGTAGTTAGAAAGTTAGAGAGTTAGAAAGTTTAGGAGTTAAAAAGGGGCTCCTTGCGTAACCCTCCAGGCATCATTTAATATTTATGGTTTTTAATTATTGATTCGTAATTCTTAATTATCAATTAGACCGTGTCCCAGGCTGGGGCGAAGGAAGGGTTGATGAGGCGGGTGTTGGCCTGCTTGAGCTGGTTTATCTGCTCCACTTCCTGCTGGGTGAGTTCAAAGTCGAAGATGTTGAAGTTGGCTTCGATGTTCTTTTCCTTGGCACTTCTCGGGATGGCCAGCACGCCGTCCTGCTGCATGAGCCAGCGCAGCGTTACCTGCACCTCGTTTTTGTCATACTTGCTGCCGATGCTTTTGAGCGTCTTGTTGCCCAGCACTTGTCCTTGCGCAATCGGACTGTAGGCCGTGAGCGTGAGCTCGTGCTGGCGCAGGTATGCATATAGCTTGTCCTGGTTGAGGAAAGGGTGGTACTCCACCTGATTGGTGATGATCCCGGCGCCGGTGGCCAGCACGCTGTCGAGCAGGGCAGTAGGGTGGTTGCTGACTCCAATATACCGGGCATAGCCTTTCTCCTGGGCTTTCATCAACTCCGCCATGTACTCCTCCACAGGCACCTCTGCATTTGGCCAGTGGATCAGCAGCAGGTCCACGTAGTCCGAGCGAAGCTTTTGCAGGCTTTCTTCCACAGAGGGCATGAATTTATCTTTCGAGAGGTTCGTCGGCAGCACCTTGGTGGTCAGGAAAACCTCGCTCCGAGCTACCCCGGATTCCATGATGGCTTTACCCACTGCCTCCTCGTTGCGGTACATCTGAGCCGTGTCGATGTGCCTATAGCCAGTGGCGAGGGCATGGGTAACGATCCTCAGTGCCGTGTCTCCCTCTAATTGGAAGGTGCCCAACCCTAGTGCTGGAATCGTGGCTCCCTTTATCTTGATGTGTTTCATAGGTCGTTTTAACGTATGTACATTACTTGTGTATACAAATATATCCGCAAAAAAAATCAGCCTCGTAGTTTATCCAACATGTTGCTCACCATAACAGCTTCCTCCTTCGAAAGCTTATGGAAATGCTCCAGGAGTTCCGGAAAACGAGCATCTACCTCCTGCAGCTTCTTCATACCCTTTTCCGTGAGGCGTACCTCAATCATGCGGCGGTTGGCCTGGCAGATGTCGCGGGTAACGAAGCCTTTTTCTATCAGTTTGTCGATGAGGCGGGTAACGTTGGAGTTGCGGTCCACCATGCGGTTCTGGATATCGCCGAAGCACACCGGCTCCGGTTGCTGCCCGCGCAGGATGGCCAGCACGTTGTGCTGCTGCAGCGTGAGGCCAAGGCGCTTAAAGAACGGCATCAGCTGCTGGTTCACCCAGTTGTTGGTAAACAACAGGTTCACGAGCAGACGACGGTGATCATCCTTAAACTCCTTTTGGTGTATTTCGTCTTCTATTCGCATCGGCCACAAAGGTAAAGTTCCTCGTTTGTATATACAAGAGTGGCCGGAAAAGGTTTAGCTGAGCTGGGCGCAACCTTGGCTGAGGGATAAAAAAGAAGCGCGGTGTTTCGGCACCGCGCTTCACAAAATACATAAGGCTTATTTTCTGTTGGGTTTAATCCCAGTACTGTACCCCTGTCTGTTCCTGGCCGTCGGCAGCGAAAACGAGCTTCTGCTCCTGCTTGTCTTTCTCCAGCTCCACCTGATAGAAGGTTGTACCATCCTTCTGCAGTTCGTCTGCGTCGTCTATCCTGTAGTCGGCATAGTTCTGGCTGATGGCGGTCTTCACCTGCTCCGGCAGTTCTGTCTCGGCAACATCGAACTTGTGCATCAGCAGGCTGCCGGAGGCGTTGAACAGGGCGTCGTGTTCCACAGTGGCCACGTCGAAGTCGGCCTCGAAGTCCTCGCCTTTCTTCTCCCACTCCACATGCTGGGCGTCGGGGAACGTGCTGCTCAGTGTTTCCTTTACCGCTGCAGGCACATCATCAGGCTTTATATCGTCATCTTTATCATTATCGCAGGCAAAAAGGGAGCCGCCCAGAAACAGAAGTGCAATTGCTGTTGATTTCATGATTTTTGCTTTTAAGGTTATACATAAGGTATGGAGCAAAGCTACAGGCCGATTCTGAAGCAATACTGGAGCAAATCTGAAGCAATACTGAAGAAGGGAGAATAGTATTGATTTTAGCTCTAATAAACCCTAATCCCTCTTTGGATAAGGAGGGAGATTCACCCCTCCTCCCCAACCCTCCCCTTTTATCGAGGGCCCCTACCCCCAAAACAGGGAAGGGAGCCTGTACTTGCTGCTGCTGAAGTATAAGTTTTGTAGCTGCTGATCTTACGCGGGCAGGTCGCGATCTATCCCTACAGGTGTAAACCCACCCCTCCAAGGAGGGAGATTATACTTGCCCAGGCGTCCGCTCTTTCGGATTTGCAATTAGGAGTGTTCGGAAGTTGTTTACGTTTTCATATTGGCAAAGACAATCTCTGGTTTTCCTCCTGCTATGACGATAAGCAAGGCCGTGATACGTTCATCAAGCTCCATGGCAAATCTTCTTTTGGCGGTTTTGTATCCCAGCTCATTTACTTTCCTGTAGACCAACAGCATCATGGCCAGTATCAGCGTCATGTAAAGGATGATTTTGATACCGTTGAGGCTGACCGTGAGCAGATGGGAGAGGTTGAGCTCCTGCTTGAGAAAGCGGAAGAAGACCTCTATGTCCCAGCGCCTGCGGTAGAGCCTGGCAATGGCCTTAGCCGATACGTCAAAGCGGTTGGTGAGCAAGGGAATCACTTTGCCTTTGTCGGTCACAGCTTTGATGAGGCGAAAAGGCACCTCGACCTGCTTGCCATGGGAGTAGAGCCAACACAACTCATCGCTGAGGATGCGCACGTTGCCTACCCGCTCTCCAGCCGCCGTCGAGAAACAAGTGCCGGTTTGGCAGCGGGCATTCTTCTTGAGCCGGGTGATAAACCAAAGCTGCTTTGCATCTATCCGGCAAAAGCTCCTGCGCTGCTGCACGCCCCTGTCGAAGACAACCACGTTGTCCTCGGCTGCTACCTGGCCCAGGATAAGCCTGGCAATGGTCTTGTCCTCGCTCAACTCGGATTGTTTGGAAAACAGCTCCACGGAGGAGGGAAACAGGTCCTGCAGGGCCAGCGTGTACTTGATCTGTTTTTTGCCGTCCTTCTTGCGCCCCACACGCATACCGGCCTCCAATTTGTTGGCCTGCTCGCAAACCATGGTCGAGTCAACCCGGGTAATGGAGTGGCCTGCTGCCTGCTGCTCCCCGTAGTGGCGCGAGAAGAGGTGATAGACCTGCTGATAGGCCTGCTCAAAAAAGCTCACTGGCATGGTGGCCAGCCTGTCGGAGAGGGAGCTGTGGCTGATCTGGGAAGAGGCATCGAGCTTGGCAAACGCCCGGAACTTGGCTGTGTTGAAATAATCTGCTAGGCTCCGCTGCCCTATTCTCTCATCACTTATCAGACCGTAGAGCAGCAGGTAAAACATGCTGCGCCCATACAACTTATGCACCTTGTAATCAACTCTCGTCTGATGGGCAAGAGCAGAAAAGCTCTCCTCGGGAATATACTGCAGTAAGGATTCCACACTTACTTTGGTAGAGGATATAATAGCGGCCATAACTTTTATGCATTATCCCTTCTTTTACGATTCCATAACTCTTCCGAACACTCCTAATTTGCAATCCGAAAGCATAGTATTATCAGGATTTGTAATCCGGTTTAACACTTTGCCAGCTGTAGAGCTGCGGCTAAAAACTAAAAGCCGGTTTGCAAATCCTCTTATTAGGTGCTTCGGGATTATAAATCCCGAAGAGCAACTGGGAATTCTGTAGCACCGGGTCCAACCACCCCTGCCCCTCCTTAGCCAAGGAGGGAACACAGCGCGATGCGGGAAGACGAGCCCCTCTCGGGCTGGAGAGCACCACTGCAGGAAATGCAACGGTAGGTTTGTAGGAACTAGAGGATCAGCGGGAGCTAGAAAGGATAGCTTGGTTCAGGTTGCAGGAAGCCGTGGCCAGGGAAGTATGGCCGAAGCATAAGTATAAAAATATGGCTCACGCGGATTGCAAATCCGAAAGAGCGGAAGCGGGAGCTAACAAGTGTAGCTTGTGTCCGGTTGATAAAGCTGTGGCAGGTAAAGACACAAGCGGACACTTGCGCCAGCAAAGTATAAAGTATAGCTTAAGTATAAAAGTATGGCTTGGAAGGCACGGGTTGCAAACACGCTCCAGCAGCAGGGGTGAAGTCCGCAGCAGGATTCGTTTCAGAAATAAATGACAAATATAGACAGAAGATGAACAGCAATTTTGCTGGCGAGGCTTCTAACGAAGAAAGGCCACCAAGTATGGCAGCCTTCCTTCGTTATCAAAAGCCAATATTACGCCTCCACCGGCTGCTCCTTCTTCTCCGCCTTGTACAGCAGGGTAGAGCAGTTGGTCTTTCGCAGCACCTCCTGGGCGCATCGCTGGATATCGTCTGGCGTTACGGCCTGTACTTTCTCGCCTTCCTGGTTGATGAGGTTGGCATCGCCGAGCAGTTTGCAGTAGGCCAGGTTCATGGCGCGGTTCAGCAGCTCGATCTCGGAGAAAACGATGCTGGTCTCGGCCTGGTTCTTCACCTTGTTCAGCTCCTCCTCGTCCACACGGTTGTCGATCAGTTCCTGCACAATGGTTTCGATGGCAGTGTTCGCCTCCTGCAGGTCCGCACCCTCGTTTAGCTTGCCCTGGATAATGAGCAGGCCCGGCTCCACGCTTCCGGTTACCGATGCAGAAATAGAGTTAAACAGTTTCTGCTCCTTCACCAGCCGCTCATACAAACGGCTCGATTTGCCACGACCCAGGATGTCGCTGATCAGGTCTACGGCATGGTAATCGGGGTGCTGGCGGCCCGGCATGTGGTAGGCTTTGTAAATGGCGCTGAGCGGCACGTCGGCCGTTACCTCCAGCACGCGCTCCTCCGTCTGCCGCGGCTCCTCCTGTAGCTGGCGCTCATACTTCTCACCGGCTGGTATCGGGCCGAACCATTTCTCTGCCAACTCCTTCGCCCGCTCAAAAGTTACGTTGCCGGCCACCACCAGTATGGCGTTGCTCGGTGAGTAGTGTTTCCGGAAAAAGGCCTTCACGATGTCCATGGTGGCCTCCTCGATGTGTGCGATCTCCTTGCCGATGGTAGCCCATTTGTAGGAGTGCTCCCTGTAGGCTAGCGGGCGCAGCTTCAGCCACACATCGCCGTAAGGCTGGTTCAGGTAGTTCTGCTTAAACTCTTCTACCACCACCTTGCGCTGTACCTCCAGGCCATGGTCGCTAAAGGCCAGCTCCAGCATGCGGTCCGACTCCAGCCAGAAGCCCGTTTCCAGGTTCTGCGCCGGCACCGAGAGGTAGTAGTTGGTGATGTCGGGGCTGGTGAAGGCGTTATTCTCACCGCCCACGCGCTGCAGGGGCTCATCGTACACGGGGATGTTCTTGGAGCCGCTGAACATCAAATGTTCGAACAGGTGCGCAAAGCCCGTATGTGCTTCCTCCTCGTCGCGGGAGCCCACATCGTAGAGCACGTTCAACACAGCCATCGGTGAAGTATGATCCTCATGCACGATCACGCGCAGTCCATTGTCCAGGGTACATTCTTTAAACTCTATCATATCTTAAATTGCTGCATGGTTGAAGGGCAGATGCAGGCTTTCGGGTACGCTGCTCAAACATCCGCCAATAATTTACCTGTTATACTTTTAAATGTTGGCTGCAGCTATACATTATACTTTAAAGTATAGAATATAGAGACTTTTGTGTCTTTGCTTGCAGCCTTTGCAGGTTTTCTGTAGCTTTTGCTCGCTAAGGTGAAAGGGCTGCACCTTCCTGCCTTGCGGCATCAATCCAACGAAACAAAAGTATAAATTAATGACTTAGCTTTTTGGTGCCTTGCCATTACTTTAACCCAAAAACTATAACGAGGTTTTCATTAAAGAGATGAACTATAACCGCAAAGAGTATTCTGAAGAGGAGCTGATCAATCTATACCGCGCCATCCTGAAGCCGCGCATGATCGAGGAGCGCATGCTGGTGCTGCTGCGCCAAGGCCGCGTGAGCAAGTGGTTTTCCGGCATCGGGCAGGAGGCGATCTCGGTGGGCTCGGCCATGGCGCTGGAGCCGGATGAGTATATTTTGCCGCTGCACCGCAACCTGGGCGTGTTCACGAGCCGGGGCATCGACCTAGGGCGCCTGTTCGCGCAGTTCCAGGGCAAAACGCACGGCTTCACCAAAGGCCGCGACCGCTCTTTCCACTTCGGCACCAACGAGCATCACATCGTGGGCATGATCTCGCACCTGGGTCCGCAGTTGGCCGTGGCCGACGGCATTGCCTTGGCCGACCTGCTGGAGAACAAGGAAAAGGTGACGTTGGTGTTCAGCGGGGATGGCGGTGCCTCGGAAGGGGACTTTCATGAGGCGCTGAACGTGGCGGCCGTGTGGGGCCTGCCGGTGATCTTTATGATCGAGAACAACGGCTATGGCCTCTCTACGCCCAGCAACGAGCAGTTTAAGTTCAAGCACTTCATCGATAAAGGCCCGGCTTACGGTATCGACGCGCTGCAGATAGACGGCAATAACATCCTGGAAGTATATGACACCGTTCGTCAGGCGGCGGCCAGTATCCGCAAGAACCCGCGCCCGATGCTCATCGAAGCCATCACCTTCCGCATGCGCGGCCATGAGGAGGCCAGTGGCACCAAGTACGTGCCGCAGGAGCTCTTCGAGAAGTGGGCCAAGAAAGACCCCGTGGAGAATTTCGAGAAGTACCTGCTGGATGAGCTGGTGCTGACGCAGAAGGTCCTGGAAAGTATAAAGGAGGAGCTGAAGGCCGAGATAGAGGAGGGGCTGCAGACGGCTTTTGCCGAGCCGATGCCGGAAGCCAACCGCGAGCAGGAATTAGCAGATATGTACAAGCCTTTCGAACAGGAGGTGATACAGCCAGCCTCGGAGGCCAAAACCGAGCGCCGCTTCGTGGATGCCATCTCGGATGGACTTCGCCAAAGTATGGAGCGCTACCCGGAGCTGGTGCTGATGGGCCAGGACATTGCCGAGTATGGGGGCGTGTTTAAAATTACAGAGGGCTTTGTGGAGAAGTTCGGCAAAGAACGTGTGCGCAACACCCCGCTCTGCGAGTCGGCTATACTGGGTATTGGCCTGGGCCTATCGGTGCGCGGGCAGAAGAGTATGGTGGAGATGCAGTTCGCCGATTTTGTGAGCGCCGGCTTCAGCCAGATTGTGAACAACCTGGCCAAGAGCCACTACCGCTGGGGCCAGCATGCCGATGTGGTGGTGCGTATGCCGACGGGGGCAGGCACAGCAGCCGGTCCGTTCCACTCGCAGAGCAACGAGGCCTGGTTCTTCCACACGCCGGGGCTGAAGATCGTTTACCCGTCTTCGCCTTACGATGCCAAGGGCCTGCTGAACGCCGCCATCGAGGATCCGAACCCAGTGATGTACTTCGAGCACAAGCTGCTTTACCGCTCCATCTCGCAGGAGATTCCGGATGATTATTACACCGTAGAGATCGGCAAAGCTAAAACAGTGGCCGAAGGCGATGACCTGACCATCATTACCTACGGCATGGGCGTGCACTGGGCCAAGCAACTGCAGCAGGAGCTAACCGATGCCAGTATAGAAATTCTGGACCTGCGCTCGCTGCTGCCCTGGGACAAAGAAGCCGTGCGCAGTGCCGTGGAGAAAACCGGCCGTGTAATCATCCTGCATGAAGACACGATGACCGGTGGCATTGGCGGGGAGATTGCCGCCTGGATAAGCGAGCACTGCTTCGAGTTGCTCGATGCCCCGGTGGCCCGCGTGGCCAGCCTGGACACAGCCGTGCCGTTCGCGCCGCCGCTGGAGCAGGAGTTTCTGCCAAGGCAGCGCCTGCGTGAGAAGGCAGAGGCCATGCTGAATTATTAAGGGATGCAGAGGCAGCACAGGCTATACTTTAGTAGTATGCTGTGCTGCTTTTGTGTTTAAGTTATCTATAATAAAATTAAATTCATATATTTGCATCATGCGTACACTTCGCCCATACCTTATGATGATGCTATGCCTGCTACTGCTAGCGGGCACCGGTTGCCAACGCAAAGGTATTATCCCCTGCCCTAAGCCTACCAGCAAGCGTACTGCAAAAGTGCAGGGGTCAGGCTTGGAGGGCATCAAAGTGAACACCGACAAGAACGGAAGGGTGAAGAAGTCGCGCGGGTTGGGTCTGTTTTAGAAACCAGTTTAGACGGAATCAGTATAAAACCATGATGAAGGTGCGTGTTGCTGAACCTTGCTGCCAGACAGCGTATAAGTATGGCCTGAGCCTGCTGCTGTTTTTCCTGTTGGGTACCCTGCCGGGGTATGGCCAGGTTAGCTACGAGGCCTCGGCCAGGCACGGGCAGCATCTGCGGAAGTCGTTGAAAGACGCTGAGAAGGTAAACAGCAAGTATAAAGACAGCCACCTGAACACCGATGCCTATACTTTCAAGAAAGGAGAGGCCGGCCGCAAACGCGCTAAGAAAGACGAGCGCGCCAAACTGCACTTCAACGTGAACGGGGATCCGGCCAAAAAGCTGAGGCTCTTCAAAAGCAAGAAGAAGTATAAGCCGCGGAAAGAAAGAAGAGACCACTAACCAAGAAAAGAGAACCTGACGATATGAATTGGCACCCGCTAACCAATCTTGAGCAGTTGGATGAGATCATGGACGAGTCGAAGAGCACGCCAGTCGTAATCTTTAAGCACAGCACTTCCTGCTCCATCAGCTCCACTGCCAAAAGCCGCCTGGAACGCCAGTGGGCCGGCGCCGGGCTGGACCACGTGAAACCCTATTACCTCGACCTGCTAAGCTACCGGCCCGTCTCCAACGAAGTGGCGGAGATGCTGCAGGTAACGCACCAGTCGCCGCAGCTGTTGCTGGTGCAGGACGGCGTGTGTACCTACGATGCCTCGCACCTTGGCATCAGCGTGGAAGCGCTTAAGAAACAGGTGGCGGCGTAGCAGCAGTTGCTTTTTCTGCCCCGGTTTCCGTATAAAGTACCATAAGGATGTATAAAGGGCTCAGGTAAGACCACCCTCCTCGGCGCGTTCTAGCTTATGGAGTATACTTTACCGGAGGGCGCCTTTGCGGAGCCCTTTTCAGGTAGAGGCGGTGTGGTATCCTGAGTTTGAAATACACGTAAACTTGAGTACTTTTAAGCAACCTGAAAACACTGGCCTGTGATAAGATTCCTGACATGTATGCTTGTGGCAGCGCTCCTGGTGGCCACACCTGCCGTCGCCCAGACGGAGGAAGACGAGAGCTTTGAGCGGGAGACGAGCTACGGCATCAACTTTAACTCCAACGGAGGCCTGATCGGCGGCGCCTTTGTCCGCTCCTCGTTCTACATGAACGAGCGAATGTACCAGTTTGGGGGCATCGAGATAGTGGAGGTGAAGCACCCGAAGGAGGAGCGCTACCTGAACTATGTGGGCGAGCCGTTTGTGTACGGCAAGAAGAACTACTTTTTCGTGGTGCGGCCGCACTATGGCCGTGAACTGGTGCTTTTCCGTAAGGCCGCCGAGTCGGGGGTGCAGGTAAACGCGCTCGGGGCCGTCGGGCCCTCCATCGGGTTGCAGGTGCCCTATTACATTGACTACAGCTACGACGGCACTACCAACGATGTACGCACCGTTCCCTACGACGAGAAGATCCACACCAACACGGACTATATCCTGGGCAGCGACACCGTGTTTCGCGGCCTGGGCCAGACGAAGGTGAAGCCAGGCGTGCACGCCCGGGCAGGCCTCAGCTTTGAGTATGGCCGCTACCGCGAAAGCATAGCCGGCATAGAGGTGGGGGTGGCCGTGGAGTACTTCCCGAGCAAGCCCATCATCATCCCGCTGGCTGAGAACAACAATACCTTCACCTCGGTGTACCTGAACCTGTACTACGGCAGCAGAAAGTAAGATACCTGCCGAACATTTGCCGGTGCCGGCTTGTTAGAGAGGCATACCTGCCAGGGGCACATTTTTGCCTTATGGTTAAACTCTTAAGCCATAACTTCCTATCTTTGCACCATGGATGAAATGATGACACTTCCGGTAATTCAGCCTAACGCCAAGCCCGAGGGACTTAACGCGCTGGGCCAGCCCCGCAAGCCAAACTGGCTGCGTGTAAAACTGCCGGTTGGGAAGGAGTACGCCAAAGTAAGAAGCATAGTAGACGAATATAAACTGCACACCATCTGCGAGAGCGGCAACTGCCCTAACATGGGCGAGTGCTGGGGTGCAGGCACAGCTACCTTCATGATCTTAGGCAATGTGTGTACCCGCAGCTGCTCTTTCTGCGCTGTGGCCACCGGCCGTCCCAACGAGTACGACGTAGACGAGCCGCGCCGCGTGGCCGAGGCTATTCAACTGATGGGCGTGAAGCACGCCGTGATCACCTCAGTGAACCGCGACGAGTTGAAAGATCGTGGCGCTGCTATCTGGCACGAAACGGTGAAGCAGGTAAAGCTACTCTCCCCAACCACTACCATCGAAACGCTTATTCCGGATGTGAAAGGTACCTGGGATGCTCTGATCACGATGATATCGCCGGGGCAGGAGGTGGTCTCGCATAACATGGAGACAGTGAAGGAACTGTACCGCCGCGTGCGTCCGCAGGCTAAGTATGAGCGCTCGCTGGAGCAGATCCGCCGCACCAAAGACTATGGCAAGCGCACCAAAACCGGTATTATGCTGGGCCTGGGCGAAACCCGGGAACAAGTATACCAGGCGATGGACGACCTGGCTGCCAACGGCTGCGACATCCTGACGCTGGGCCAGTACCTGCAGCCGACCAAGCTGCATATAGAGGTAGCCGAGTTCATACACCCTGATCTGTTTGAGCATTACCGCGAGGAAGGGCTCAGCAGAGGCATTAAATACGTTGAATCAGGCCCATTGGTAAGATCCTCATATCACGCTGAGCGCCACGTGAACGTTTAGCGGTATAACTTCAAATTTTTTAGCCCCTGTTGCTTGGATATGCAACAGGGGCTTTTTTTTGTCCTATACATGTTATAGGTACGTGATTGCATTTATCTAATATTTTAATAAAAATATTTAAATATATTTGAAAATACTGTTGTAGAATGTAATTTTAACGGCGAATTGCTGCCACTATGCCTATGTAAACAGACTTACTAATTCTCTTCGCAAAAGATTTTTTTGCACTGCTTACCCCCGCTTCGCTTTGTATAAAAGAAAAACGGTTGATAAAACCAGGAGGTCTGTACGCGATAAAATTTTATTATAAATATATGGAGATTTTATTGTCTTTGGTGCAACCATTTTCAAGCATTCAAGTAAAAGAACGAAGATAGATATAGCCCTATCTATAAATATGTAAGTGACGTTATATACAGTTATTTTTAAGTTTTATGATTAAACATCTACTGCTGACCTTTCTCTTACTGACTGGCAGTATCACCCTTAGCCTGGCACAGACGGAAATAAGCCTCGGCCGGGCAACCACCTTCTCGGCGCTGGCCAACAAGAAGATTGTAGCCAAAGGGGCTGGAATAACACAAATAGACGGCAACATTGGCATCAGCCCGGGCAAAACCATAGAAGGCGAGGCGTACTTGGATGTGCTTGGCCGAAAGGAGCGCAACTCCGAGCTAGCCATTGCTGGTATGGAAAATGCCAACAGGGTCTTCAACGAATTGAAGGCTCTAACTCCAACACAATATTATGCGCCTAACTACGAGCTAGGGAACAACAACTCGATTGATCCGGGCATCCACAAGTTAAGTACCAACACGCTCCTCAATGGCACGCTGCGCCTCGACGGGAAGGGAGACATACACTCCAAGTTTATCTTCATAATAGATGGGGACTTTGTGTCCAATAGCGGTAGTATCCAGTTCTCAGACATGGGGGCCTCCGCAAAGAATGTTTACTGGATCGTAACGGGTAATGTGACTATCGGGGCAGGTAGTTCGTTCCAAGGCAATATCATCGCTACTAAAGATATTACCTTTCATAACAGAGCTGCATTAGTTGGTCGTGCCATTTCACTCGGAGGTACTATTTACTTCGACGAGAACTCTACAGCCATGCCCATTATTGTTGAGACCAATCTTGAGGTAGAGAAGGATGTAGAGTACAAAGAGGTTACACTGGGGGCGAGGGTCATTTATACTATAAAAGCCACAAACAAAGGCTTGGGTGAGGCCATGCATGTAATAGTAAAGGAGCAGATACCGGCAGGCTTAAAATTTATAGGGTTTATCTCTGCTACAAAGGGCTCATATGATGATCAAACACATCAGTGGCTCATTGGTGATATGCAGGTAGGGCCAACAGAAATATTGAAGCTGGAGTTCGAGATAGTTGGCACAGGTAATATAAAGAACGAGGTAATCATTATTGGCGATAATCCAGATCCTGACCCGGATAATGATGAGGACGATGAGGAGATTGTGCTCCCTGACCTGGGCGTAGCCAAAGAACTGGTTAACCCCAAGGAAACATATTTTGTGGGCGACTTTGTAGATTACAAGATCACACTCACCAACTATGCCGACGAAGCAGAGGACCATGTGTATGTAAGAGAGAGGCTGCCGGAGGGACTGGAGTTTGTGGGTTACACAGCGAGCGCAGGAACATATAACAAGGAAAACGGCGTCTTCTACGTGCCGTCCGTTGCCGGTAATTCATCCGTAACGCTTACGATCAGAGCCAGGATTGTGAAGGTTGGCCAAATTAAAAACATCGTTAGTATAATCGCTAAGGATGTAACGCCAACTAATCCTACTAATCCAGGCGACCCTACTAACCCAAGTGATCCAACAGATCCAACCAACCCAACAGACCCGACCAACCCAACGGACCCGACCAACCCAACGGACCCGACCAACCCAGGCGACTATGAGGACTCAGACCCGGATAATGACGAGGATGATGTCACGATACCGGAGGTGAAATGTAATCCTGAGCTAGAGGTAGCCATCAGCGCCGCGCCAGCCACAGCATGTGCTAGCGCTGAGAACCTGACCTTTAAGGCAACATCAGGGGCGGTTGGCGGTACCTTTAGCTGGACGCTGCCGCTGGGCTGGACGTATGCCCCAGGCACTAACCCGAACAGCAGTGAGATAACGGTACAGGCAGGTCCAGCCACTGGCGCGAAGAAGGTAACGGTAACCGTAACCGATCAGTGCGGCAAAAAGGCGACGGCGGAAGTAGCCGTAAACATAACCGGAGCCCCGAAAGCGCCAGCCATCAACGGACTTGCCCAGGTATGCTTCAACAGCGAAGGCATGACGCTGGAGGCAGGCGAATCGGAAGAGGAACTGACTTACGAGTGGTCTGTAGACGCTAACCTGGAAATAGTAGGCGACATAAACGGAGCGAGCGTAGTGGTCAAGCCGAGAAACGGCAGCCTGTTAGGTGGCAAAGTTACCCTAAAGGCCACAAACACCTGTGGCTTCAGCAGCACCAGTGTAAAAGTACTTACCGTGGCACCAGCACCTGTTGCCCCAATCGCCATCAATGGTGACGTTAATGTATGTTCCGACAAGCCGGTGACATTCAGCACACCTGTAGTAGCAGGTGCCACCAGCTATACCTGGGCGCTGCCTACAGGCTGGCAGTTCGCGCCAGGCACCGCTACCGATGCCAGAGAGGTAACCGTGATTGTGGGAGGTGCAAGCGGTGAGAAAGAGATTAGTGTGAAAGCGAACAATGCCTGCAGCAGCAGTGAGCCATTCACCAAAACAATAAAGGTTAACGAGGCGCCAACTGTTGATAACTTCACATTGAATGGCGATGCCGAGGTTTGCCAGAACGCGACGCTGGAGTTTACGGCAACAGCCCTGCAGGGAGCTTCCTATGAGTTCTCGGTGAGCGGCGGCTTAACTAAAGTATCACAAACAGGAAATAAAGTAACTGTTAGAGCAGGAGCTACAAACGGTACTGTATCTGTAACCGTAACCGACTTCTGCGGAAACAAATTAACAGTATCTAAGGATGTGGTGGTAACGCCGACGCTGGCAACGCCAACCATCTCCGGCCTAAGCAATGCATGCCAGAACAGCACAGGCAATGTGTATACAGCATCAGCCTATGAAGGCGCGGTGACTTATAAATGGACAGCCAACGGTGGCCTGACCATTACCTCTGCAGCTAACACCGCCACAGTAGAGGTGAGCGCAGGCGCCAACGAAGGTACGCTTACACTGGAGGTGACAAACGGGTGCTTCACTGCTAAGACTACCAAAAAGATCGGCATCAACCCATTACCACAAGCTCCGGCAAGTATAGCTGGCGATGCCACCGTATGCGCCGGCTCAGAGCAGACTTACACAGCGGCGGCCGTAACAGGTGCCACCAGCTACACCTGGGCGCTGCCCGCAGGCTGGCAGTTCGCGCCGGGCACGGCCACGGATGTCAGAGAGGTGACCGTGATTGTAGGGAGTGCAGGCGGAGAGAAAGAGATCAGCGCCAAAGCCAACAACGCATGCGGCACGAGCGTAGCAGCTGCCTCGCTTGATGTGGTGGTGAACGATGTGCTGGCAGCCCCAGCCATCAGCGGCAGCAACGGAGCCTGCAAAGGCACAAACCTGACCTTCACTATCCCGGCGGTAACCGGTGCCACAGGGTATGAGTGGAACGTGCCGGAGACCTGGACACTGGTATCAGGTCAGAATACAACCAGTGTGGTGGTGAAAGTCGGTGAGAAGTCAGGCAACATCAGGGTAGCAGTTCGGAATGAGTGCGGACTGGGTGAGGAAGCTGTGAAGGCTGTAGCTCCGGTATTAGCTCCTTCTGCTCCAACCATCACGGGCAATAGCGATGTATGCGAGTACACTAGCCAGCTAACCTATACTGTCTCTAACCCCGAGGAAGGTGCCACTTATACCTGGTCGTTGCCAGAAGGCTGGACCTTTGAGGGCAGCAATACCGGTACAAGTGTAACAGTTAACGCCGGCACCACAGCAGGTGCTATTACGGTGGTGGCCGAAAACAGCTGCGATACATCAGAGGGCCAGCTGGAGATTGAAATCTTTACGCCACCGGTTACGCCGGGCCAGATTAGCGATAACAGCAACGTGTGCGACGGATTAGTGTTCTCCATCGAGCCGATAGCAGGCGCGAGCGGTTATACCTGGGCGGTAAGCGGCGGCTTCACCATCACGTCAGGTCAGGGCAGCACCTCCATCACCGTGAAGGCGGATAGAGCAGACGCGCTGGGGACGGTAACGGTAGTTGCCAACAACGGCCCTTGCAGCAGCATGGAAGCCTCCGCGCCGATAGACGCCTCTAAAGCTGATGGTAACCTGAACTTCCCGAAAGCCTTCAGCCCGAACGGCGACGGTAAGAATGATAACTGGCATATCAAAAACCTGGAGAAGTTCCCGAACAACGAGATAACCATCCTCAACCGCTGGGGATCTGAGGTGTTCAAATCGAAAGGATACCAGAACAACTGGAACGGCAAAGGATTAGAGCAAGGTACTTACTTCTATAAGGTAAGGGTGACATTGTGCGACGGCGTAGTGAAAGAGTTCACCGGCTACACCACCATTTTCAGGTAGTAGCTTAAAATTTAGTAATCCAGATGACAATGAGAATATGTTACCTATTGCTGGCCCTGTTGCTTACCACGGCCGCAAACGCTCAGCAGAATCCACAGTACTCACAGTATATCTTTAACAGCATGGGCATTAACCCGGCCTACACGGGTAGCAAGAACGTGCTGAACGTAAATGCCTTCCACCGCTCGCAATGGACAGGCGTGGAGGGAGCCCCTAGCACGCAGTCGCTGGCGGTGGATGGCGTGATGGCAAATGACAGGCTGGGTTTGGGCCTGAACATCACACGCGACGAACTCGGTGCCCACAGCACCACCAGCGCCTATGCCAACTTCGCTGTAAAGCTGCAGGTGAGCCAGAATGCTATCCTTAGCCTGGGCCTGGCGCCCGGCCTGGTGCAGCACATGGTAGACGGCAGCAAGTTCGGCATCACTGATGACCCCACCATCCCGACAGGAAAGGAGACAACTATAAAACCGGACGTGAAGATCGGGGCGTACTTCCACACGCCACGTTTCTACGCAGGCTTCTCCGGCACAGACCTGCTGCAGTTTAAGGACATGGACCAGGTAGAGCCGGAGCGCCACTATTTCTTCACCGCCGGTTACGTGTTTGATGTAAGCCCCTTCGTGAAGCTAAAGCCGAGCCTGTTGGTAAAAGAGGACTTCCACGCACCTACAAGTATGGACGTGAACGCCTTCATACTGCTGGCTGACCGCCTGTGGCTGGGTAGCTCTTACCGCACCAGCATGAATGTTTTCAACACGGCAGAGATGGGGGATGTGGAAAAACGCACTGCCGTGGCCTTTATCGCGGAACTGCAGGTAATGAAGCAGCTGCGCCTTGGCTACTCCTACGACAAAATGCTGAACGGATACAGCAACCAGAGCACCCATGAGGTATCGGTTGGCTACTACTTCTTCCGTAAGAAAGAGACCAGAATGCTGACGCCGCAGTACTTTTAACCCTTAGCGCTTACTATATGAAACTCAAAAATATACCCTTATACTTAGCAGCTGCCGCCGTGCTGGGCTTTTCGCCAGTGGCACAGGGCCAGTCTTCGCTGCGCAAAGCCCACAAACACTACGATAATTATGAGTTCGCCCTGGCCCTTCCGGCTTACAAGGAAGCCATCCAGAAGCGCAAGCCGGATCTGCCAACGGTAGAGCGCATTGCCACGGCTTACCGCCTCACGCGCCAGAACCAGCAGGCGGAAACATGGTACGGCAAAGTGGTGGCCATGCCGGGCCGCCCGCCGATGAACTTGCTCTACTACGCCGAGGCACTGCGCAGCAACGGCAAGTTTATAGAGGCCAAGGAGCAGTACATGCAGTGGGGCGAGGAGATGCCCGAGTATGCGGAGCGTGCCCAGCAACTGATGGAGGCCACCGACCTGTCGATGCGCCTGATGAAGCAGCCCGCCGTGGCGGAGGTTACCCCGCTCACTACCCTGAACATGCCAGGGGCATCCGACTTCAGCCCGATGCAGTATGGCAGCAACGGCATCATCTTTACCTCCGACAGGGGAGTGCAGAAAGAGGGGAAAGACGCCAAAGTATACGGCTGGACCGGTCGGCCATACTTGCAGCTGTTCATAGCCCAGGAGATGGGGGAAGGCGCCTACGGCAGGCCGCAGCCACTACAGGAGGTGATCAACGCAGACTATCACAATGCCACAGCCTCTACGGTAAAGGATGGCGGCAAACTATACTTTACCCGCACCAAGATGGTGCCGGCGCTCGATAACGTGAATGCCGACCCTACCAGCTGGGTAGAGAAAAACACGAACCAGAACCTGGTAAACCGCCTGGAGATTTACGCTGCGGAGCGCCAGGGCGGTAGCTGGACGAACATAGAGCCCTTTGAGTACAACAAGGTAGAGGAGTACTCTGTCGGTCATCCGGCCGTGTCGCCGGACGGGCAGGTGCTATACTTTGTATCTGACATGCCGGGCAGCCTGGGCGATACCGACATCTACTACAGCACCCGTAAGGCTGACGGAACCTGGAGTGAGCCGGTGAACGCCGGTCCGGTAATCAACACCAGCGGCCGTGAGAGCTTCCCTTACGTGGATGCCAACGGCAAATTATACTTTGCCTCCGAGGGCCACGTGGGCATGGGCGGTATGGATATCTTCTCCGCCGAAGGCGAGCTGGGCAAGTGGCGCGACGTGAAAAACCTCGGCTATCCGATCAACACGCCGCAGAACGACTACGGCATCATGTTCACAGAGCCGGGCAAGCGTGGGCTGCTGTCCTCTAACCGCGACTCGCAGAACGGCACCGAAGACATCTACGCCTTTAACATCCTGCAGAAGCCGGTGGTGCTGGCCATCACTACGCTGGGCCGTTACCAGAACAAGCTAAAGCAAACGGTACAGGACCCGCTGCCGAACACAAGGGTTATGATGAGCCAGAAGAACTCAAAAGATTCCACGGTGGTTATTACAGATGAGAAGGCGCAGACGTTTGCCGATGCGCGTGCAGGCAACTCCTATACTTTCACCGGCTCTAAAATTGGCTTCCTCAAGATGGAGTCGGGGATAGAGGTGCCGGCTACAGCTTCCGATACCGTGCAGGTGGCGCTGGTGTTCGATAAGAACGAGGTGGAGAAAGCCATCGTGCTCGAAAACATCTACTACGATCTGGATAAGTGGGATATTCGTCCGGATGCGGCCAAGGAGCTGGATAAACTGGTAACCCTGCTTAAGAACAACCCGGCCGTGGAGATAGAGATGGGCGCGCACACCGACAGCCGCGAGAGCCAGCAGTATAACCAGCTGCTCTCTGAGCGCCGGGCACAGGCCGCCGTGGACTACCTGGTGTCGAAGGGCATTGAGCGGAACCGCCTGACGGCAAAAGGCTACGGCAAAACGAGGTTAGTAAATAAGTGTGCCGACGGGGTGCAATGCCCGGAGGAGGAGCACCAGAAGAACCGCCGTACCGAGTTCATGATCAAGAAGAACTAAACGGATTTAAATTCTCATTAGCTTTCATAGTTTGGAAAGGCTCTGCGGTTTCTGCGGAGCCTTTTATCTTTTCAGGGATTTGTGAAGGATGGCAGTGAAAACAAAGTATAAAAGTCCTATTTTGCAGGAGGACAGGCTTAAACTTTAGGGCCTTTCAACCGTTTTCACAGTGACCGTTGACTTAACACATGATCCCATTCCGCCATCCCTGTACTTTCTCCCTCTTATTTTTTCTGATGATCTTCCCCCAGGTGCTGCTGGCGCAGGATCTGTACACCGGCTATGTACTGCGGGCCGATACACAGCAGCCGCTGCAGGGCGTAACCGTAACCGCCAGCTCCGGAGAGCAGGGCATCAGCAACGAGAACGGCTACTTCAGTTTGGCCACTGCCGCTGCGCCTGCCCGCCTTGTCTTCAGCTACATCGGCTATAAGACCTGGGTCATCAACAACCCGACTGCCGGCCAGGAGTTGCGGGTGCTGCTGCAACCTGGCTCGGCCAGCCTGCAAGAGGTGGTGATTACCGGCTACGAGACCAACCGACCGTTGCTGCAAACGGCCGGTGCGGTAAGCATAATAGACCGGGAGGTGATCGAGCGGTTCGACGAGAGTTCCATTGTGCGGGCGGTGAACTTGGTGCCGGGCGTGCGGATGGAGGAGCGGGCGCCGGCCAGCTACCGCATCTCCATCCGCGGGAGCGCGCTGCGCTCGCCGTACGGTATCCGCAACGTAAAGCTATACTATGACGGCATTCCGTTTACAGAAGCTAACGGCACCACGGCGCTTAACCTGATGGATGCCGCCAACATCGGAAGTATAGAGATACTGAAAGGCCCAACGGGAAGCATATACGGGGCAGGCACAGGTGGCACGGTGCTGTTGGAGCCACGCCGGGCAGCAGCCGGGGAGCAATCGCTGGAGGTAGGGGCGATGGCAGGCTCCTTTGGGTTGAGGCGCTACACGGCCAACGCGCGCGTAGGCGGCGAAAAAAGCAGTTTCCTGGTGCAGTACGCCAGGCAGGAGTACGACGGCCACCGGCAGCAGTCGGCCGTGGAGCGGGAGGTGCTGCTGCTGAGCTCAGAGTTCAGGCCATCTGCCAAGCGTGTACTTTCTGCTAACCTTATATATTCGGATTTATACTACGAGCTGCCGGGCGGGCTAACCGAGGAGCAGTATGCCCAGGACCCAAGCCAGGCGCGCGGCGGCATGTTCGGCAGCGTGGCGCAGAATGCCTCCATGAACCAGGAGGGCGTGAACGTGGGGCTGAAGCAGGTGTATACTTTCAGTGAGGATTTCCGAAACACCACCTCGCTCTATGGCCTGCACCGTTTCCGCGACCATCCCTTTAACACCGACTACGAGCGCAATGCAAACCAGGAAATCGGGGGCCGCACCAGCTTTGCCTATGATACCCGGCTCGGAAGTACAGGGGCCACCTTTACGGCAGGAGGGGAGTTTCAGCGGGGATTTGAGACGGCCCGCACCTACGACAACAATGGCGGCGAGCCCGGCGGCCTGCGCACCGACGATGAAGTAGTGGCAAAGTCTGGTTTTGCCTTTGCCCAGGCCGAGTTCGAGCTACCAGCGGACTTTATAGCCACCGCCGCCCTCAGCCTGAACGATACCAAGTATGAAATCACGCGCCTGCACCAGGCGGGCAGCGGCAATTACAAGTATAACCGCGACTTTGAGGCGGTGCTCTCGCCCCGAGTAGCCCTGCTGAAGCAGCTGACAGAGCAGCTAAGTATACATGCCAGCGTCAGCTCCGGCTTCTCACCGCCTACTGAGGAAGAGATACTAACTTCTGACGGCCAACTGAACGAGGAACTGGAGGCGGAGAAAGGCACGAATTACGAGGCAGGCATCCGGGGCTTTGGCCTGGGCGGCAGGCTGAGCTTTGATGTGGTGGGGTATTATTTTAAGCTGAAAGAAACGATCGTAAGCCGGCAGGATGTATCGAGCGTGGCGGTGTTCCGCAACGTGGGCAGCACCGATCAGAAAGGCGTCGAGGCAAGTATAGGGTATACGCTGCTGGATGAGCCGGCGCAGCAGCTGAGCCTTCTGAAAGTATGGACGAGCTACACGTTCAGCCACTTCCGGTTCGGCGATTACCAGCAGAATGAGAACAACTACTCTGGCAATGAACTCACTGGCGTAGCGCCACACGCTGCCACCGCCGGCATCGACCTGAACACGCGCATCGGTTTATACTTAAACCTGACGGCAAGTTACTCCGACGAAATCCCGCTCAACGATGAGAATACCGTCTACGCCAGCAGCTACCTGGTGGCCGGAGGGCGGCTAGGCATAAAGCGGCAACTGGGCCGGCACTTCGGGCTGGAGCTGTTTAGCGGCGTGGATAACGTAACGGATAGAAAGTATAGCCTCGGTAACGACCTCAACGCCTTTGGCGGGCGCTTCTTTCAGCCGGCGCCGGGGCGTAACTACTACGGCGGTCTCAGCCTGAAGTATGCTTTATAGCTCCCTTAGCGGGCCCTGTTGATAGGGCTCGGCGGAAACTGCGACATGATATCGGCCACGGCCAGGTTAATGCGCTCCATATCCTGGGAAGTTGGGTTGATGCCTGCTTCTGAGTAGCCGCGCCAGATCAACCGGTTGGTGTCCGGGTCGATGATGTCGATGACAAGCGTACCGAGCGGCAGGGCCTGGATGGGCTGATAACCCGCAAGGCCGTTGGTGATGTAACGGAAGCGGTAACCGAACCAATAGCTATAGCCATAGCCGAAACCCGCCGGGAAAGTATAATCTGTCGGTGCCTGGCTGGTGTCTACCGCCAGATCATAAGCTACGATCAGATCTGGGTTCTCCACCTCCGGGCGCAGGCCCTGCTTTACCAACTCACTCGCAATAGCCTCCCTCACCCGCTGGTCCAGCAGCAGGTTAAACTGTGGCCCTGCGCCTGCGCGTGGCTTAGGCACCTCGGCGCTGTACCAGTTAAAGGTCCGGAACTTCGAGAAATCGATAGAGGTGTCGTAGATATATTGGTTGTCCGCCTGCAGAACCCGGGCGCAGCCTGCCAGCGGCAGGAGCAAGACAAGCAAAATATAGAGGTGGCTTGTTTTTATCATAGTTAAATTAGTAAGAGAAGGTGTAGTATAAACGCTGGGCCTGTGCCCTTAAAGTATACTCCGGTTGATAAAAGCATACCGATGTAAATATATAGATAATTTATTTTATGTAAACGCAGCAACCGCTACGGCTGTTGTTTATACTTAGCTATAGCATAATAAGTATAAAGCGAGGCTGAGGTGAAGTATAAAAATAAACCTCAGACCCTAAAAAATAAGAGCCTGACCAAGTATGGCCAGGCTCTTAAAGTATAGAAGGGGAAGAGTCGGTTAGCCGATAGCTACCATCTCATTTCCATTCTCGTTGTAGGCTTCTATCGGGGCGCAGGAGCAAACCAGGTTACGGTCGCCGTAGGCGCTGTCGATGCGGCTAACAGTTGGCCATACTTTGTTATCGCGCAGGTAGGCCATCGGGAACACCGCTTTCTCACGGGAGTAAGGGCGGTCCCAGTTTTCTACCATCACCACTTTGGCGGTATGCGGAGCGTTCTTCAGCACGTTGTTCTTCTGGTCAGCCTTGCCGGTCTCAATCTCGCGTATTTCCTCACGGATCGAGATCATCACGTCGCAGAATCTGTCCAGTTCCTCCTGTGCCTCCGACTCGGTTGGCTCCACCATCAGTGTGCCCGCTACCGGGAAGGATACAGTCGGCGCATGGAAACCATAATCCATCAAACGCTTGGCGATGTCCTCTACCTCTACGCCAAACTTCTTGAACTCACGGCAATCCAGGATCATCTCGTGTGCGCAACGGCCGTTCTTGCCTACATACAGCACAGGGTAGTACTGCTCCAGACGGGCCTTAATGTAGTTTGCGTTCAGGATAGCCACCTTCGTAGCTTCCGTTAAGCCTTCGCCGCCCATCATGGCAATGTAAGCGTACGAAATTGGCAGGATAGAGGCAGAGCCCCAAGGCGCAGCCGATACGGCATGAATCGCATCCTGACGTCCTAAGTCCACAACAGCGTGGCCAGGCAGGAAGGGAGCCAGGTCTTTTACCACCCCGATCGGGCCCATGCCAGGGCCACCGCCACCGTGCGGAATGCAGAAAGTCTTGTGCAGGTTCAGGTGGCAAACGTCGGCACCAATGTGGGCCGGCGAAGTCAGGCCTACCTGCGCGTTCATGTTGGCACCGTCCATGTAAACACGGCCGCCGTTGTCATGTATGATCTGGCAGATCTCGATGATGCTTTCCTCATACACACCGTGTGTGGACGGGTACGTCACCATCAGGCAAGACAACTCATTCTTGTGCTGCTCCGCTTTCGCGCGCAGGTCTGCCACATCGATGTTGCCTTTCTCGTCGCACTTCACGATCACCACCTTCATGCCGGCCATAACCGCAGAGGCAGGGTTGGTGCCATGGGCAGAAGAAGGGATCAGGGCGATGTTGCGGTGATGGTCGCCACGCGACTCGTGGTAAGCGCGAATCACCATCAGGCCAGCGTACTCACCCTGTGCGCCTGAGTTTGGCTGCAGCGACACCGCATGGAAACGGGTGATCTCGCACAGCCAGGCTTCCAGGTCAGCAAAGATCTGGGCGTAACCTTTTGTCTGGTCGGCAGGGGCAAAGGGGTGCAACTGCCCGATCTCCGGCCATGTGATCGGAATCATCTCGGCGGTAGCGTTCAGCTTCATGGTACAGGAGCCCAGCGGAATCATGGAGTGCACCAGCGAGATATCCTTGTTCTCCAGGTGCTTCATGTAACGCAGGATTTCGTGCTCCGAGTGATGCTCGTTAAACACGTAGTGCGTCAGGTATTCGCTCTTACGAATCAGGCTGTCGGCCCAAGTGACCTCCGCTTCTTCCGGCAGCTCATCTATGCCTAACACATCAGCCGACTTACCAGCCACTTTCGCGAAAACGGCAAGTATGGCCTTCACGTCCTGCAGGTCCGTGTTCTGGTGCAGGGAAATGCCGATGTTGTTCTCCCCGAAATAACGGAAGTTAATGCCTGCCGCCTCAGCCTCTGTACGGATGGCCTGCTGCATAGCAGCGCTCTCCACAGCGATCTTCAGCGTGTCAAAGTACTGCTCGTTCTGCTGCTCGAAGCCTAGGGCCTTCAGGCCTTTCTCCAGTTGCTGCGCCAGCACGTGCGTGTTCAGGCCGATGTACTTGAGGCGGCGTGGGCCATGGTATACGGCGTACATACCGGCGATAACCGCCAGCAGTACCTGGGCAGTACAAATGTTAGAAGTTGCCTTTTCGCGGCGGATGTGCTGCTCGCGTGTCTGCAGGGCCATGCGGTATGCCTTGTTGCCGGCAGCATCCACAGAAACACCAATAATACGGCCCGGGATAACACGCTTAAAGGCATCCTTGGTGGCAAAGTAGCCTGCGTGCGGACCGCCAAAGCCCATCGGCACGCCAAAACGCTGGGTAGAACCTACCACGGCATCAGCGCCCATCTCACCCGGAGGCGTTAATAAAGTCAGCGATAGGATATCGGCAGCCACGGCTACATACACTTCCTGCGCATGCGCCTTAGAGATGAAGTCCGTATAATCAAAAATGGCACCGTCGGCAGCAGGATACTGCACCAGGGCGCCAAATAAAGTCTCGTCAGAGAAATCAACCTCGCGGTGGTCGCCAATTACCAGCTCAATACCAATAGGTGTGGCGCGCGACTGCAGTACATCAAGGGTCTGCGGCAGCACTTGCTCTGATACAAAGAAGCGGTTGGCGTTCTTGCGGGAGCCTTTGCGCTGCGAGAAGAACATGGCCATGGCCTCCGCGGCGGCAGTGCCCTCGTCCAGCAGCGAGGCGTTGGCGATTTCCATACCTGTCAGATCCATCACCATGGTCTGGTAGTTGATCAGCGCCTCCAGTCGGCCTTGCGCAATCTCAGCCTGGTAAGGGGTATAGGCAGTGTACCAGCCCGGGTTCTCCATAATGTTACGAAGTATGACCGGCGGCATAAGGGTATCGTTGTAGCCAAGCCCGATGTAGGACTTGTATACTTTGTTCTGCTTGGCGATCTGCGAGAAATGTTTCAGGAAATCCCGCTCCGAAAGCGCAGCAGGCAGGTTGAGGGGCTTCTTCAGTCGGATGGCGGCTGGTACGGTCTCCTCAATCAGTTGGTCCAGTGTTTCTACGCCTATGGTGCGTAGCATGTCCTGCATTTGTTCTTTGTCGGGGCCGTTGTGGCGCTCCTTAAATACATCAGCAGGTTTGGTTTTAAAGATCATAACGATGATATATTAGTCTGGAATTTTTTGGGTATTCTGCTCCGTCGGAAGCCAGCTTGCTGCCGGTTCCTAACTCATGCTACAAAAGTAGTAATACTTTATTATATTGAAGCATCAAAGCTAAATAGTTAAGGGCGCGCGGGTGAGCGTATTACATGGTGAAGTATAAGCGCTGGCGCAGGCTTAAGTATACCTGCTTTAACACAAAAACAGCTGCAACAATTCAAATTCTAACCTTATGCATAAACTGAAGATCGGCATCATTAAAGAAGGTAAAATTCCGGTGGACAAACGCGTGCCCCTCACCCCCAAAAAATGCGTGGAGGCGATGCAGGAGTTCCCGGAGATGGAGATCGTGGTACAACCAAGCGATATCCGCTGCTTTACCGATGCCGAGTACCAGGAGCTTAACATTCCGCTGCAGCAGGACCTGAGCGACTGCGACGTGCTGATGGGGGTGAAGGAGGTGCCGGTGGACCAGCTGATTCCGGACAAGACCTACTTTTTCTTCTCGCACACCATCAAAAAGCAGCCGCACAACGCCAAACTGCTCCGCGCCATACTTGACAAGAACATCACGCTGATAGATTATGAGCTGCTGAAGACGCCGGAAGGGCAGCGGGTGGTGGCCTTCGGCCGATACGCCGGTATAGTGGGCGCTTACAACGGCATTCTCACCTATGGCAAAAAGCACGGGCTTTTCGACCTGAAGCCCGCTTACCTGTGCCACGAGATGGAGGATATGCAGGAGGAGTACTTTAAAGTGAAGCTGCCGCCGATAAAGATCGCCATTACCGGTGGCGGACGCGTGGCGGGCGGAGCCATGGAAGTGCTCGATAAAATGGGAATAAGAAAGGTGAGTGTATTCGATTACCTGTACAAGCAGTTCACCGAGCCCGTGTACGCCCAGCTGCACTCTGGCGACTACAATGTGCGCCCCGATGTGGAAGTATGGGACTCACCGGATTTCTATGCGAACCCACTCTTATATAAGAGTACCTTCCGCAAGTTTACCCGCGTAACCGACCTGCTGCTGGCCTGTGCCTACTGGGACCCGCGCGCGCCAAAACTATTTACGGAAGAAGATACTCGCCAGCCTGATTTCAAAATAGACACCATCGCCGACATCACCTGCGATGTGGACGGCTCCATACCTACTACCAGGCACGCCACTACTATAATAGAACCTGCCTATGACTACAATCCTGCCACAGGAGAACTGGAACCCCCATACTCAAAGCCAGAAAACATCACAGTAATGGCTGTAGATAATCTGCCCTGCGAGTTGCCGCGCAACGCCTCCCGCGATTTTGGCCGGCACCTTATAGATAATGTGTTTCCGCAGTTCTTTAATGGAGACGAAGGGGATATGCTTCAGCGCGCCACTATAGCTAAGGGCGGTAAACTTACCGACCTATACAGTTATCTGCAGGATTATGCCGACAGTGCAGCTACTAATAAGGAGAAGCGGCAGGCAGTATAGTATAGTATAGTATAGTATAGTATAGTATAGTATACTATAGGCAGCGAGTATATCAGCAATTACAACAAAAGAGCCCCGGTATCTATCTACTGGGGCTTTTTCATTTCCTTTGATAAACTAAGTCCTGCGCTCATATTGTTTTCTCTAAGCGCCGGGAGGT